>DWVT01000126.1 GCA_019120075.1 Candidatus Mediterraneibacter excrementigallinarum | reverse complement strand
TCATTCTGTTTAATTTCCTCATGAAGAGGATGACAAAGGGCGGCGGCATGATGGGCATTGGGAAGAGCAATGCCAAGATGTACATGGAGAAAGAGACCGGAGTAACGTTCCAGGATGTGGCTGGAGAGGATGAGGCAAAGGAATCTCTCCAGGAGGTTGTGGATTTCCTCCACAATCCTCAGAAATATTCCGGGATCGGAGCAAAACTGCCGAAGGGAGCACTTCTTGTGGGACCTCCGGGAACCGGTAAAACACTTCTGGCAAAAGCCGTTGCAGGTGAGGCGAAGGTTCCGTTTTTCTCCCTGTCAGGATCTGCGTTTGTCGAGATGTATGTAGGCGTGGGAGCGTCCCGTGTCCGCGATCTTTTCAAACAGGCACAGCAGCAGGCACCATGTATCGTTTTTATCGACGAGATTGACGCCATCGGAAAGACCCGTGACACTGCTCTGGGAGGAAATGATGAGCGGGAGCAGACACTGAACCAGCTCCTTGCGGAGATGGACGGCTTTGATACAAATAAAGGACTTCTGATCCTTGCGGCTACAAACCGGCCGGAGATCCTTGATCCGGCCCTTCTGCGTCCGGGACGTTTTGACCGGCGCATCATTGTGGATAAGCCGGATCTGAAGGGGCGTGTTGATATTCTGAAGGTCCATGCAAAGGATGTCAGGATGGATGAAAGCGTGGATCTGGAGGCAATCGCTCTGGCAACGTCAGGTGCAGTGGGTTCGGATCTTGCAAATATGATCAATGAGGCGGCGATCAACGCTGTAAAGCATGGAAGACAGGTTGTCAGCCAGCAGGATCTTTTTGAAGCGGTGGAGGTCGTTCTTGTCGGAAAAGAGAAGAAAGACCGCATCATGAATGCCGAGGAGAGAAGAATCGTTTCTTACCATGAAGTGGGTCATGCACTGGTGACTGCTCTTCAGAAGAACACTGAACCGGTCCAGAAGATCACTATCGTGCCAAGGACTATGGGAGCCCTCGGATATGTGATGCAGACACCGGAAGAAGAAAAGTTCCTGAACACGAAGAAGGAACTGGAAGCAATGATCGTTGTTGCCCTGGGAGGGCGTGCGGCGGAGGAACTTGTCTTTGATACCGTGACCACGGGAGCGGCAAATGACATCGAGCAGGCGACCAAGATCGCACGGGCCATGATCACTCAGTACGGAATGTCAGAGAGGTTCGGGCTGATGGGACTGGAATCTATTCAGAACCGTTATCTTGACGGCCGGGCAGTACTCAACTGCGGCGAGGCGACAGCCAGCGAGATCGACGAAGAAGTCATGAAAATGCTCAAGGCGGCCTATGAGGAGGCAAAGCGTCTCCTTGGGGAAAACAGAGAAGCACTTGACAAGATTGCCGCGTTCCTGATCGAGAAAGAGACGATCACAGGAAAAGAATTCATGAAGATCTTCCGCGAGGTGAAAGGAATTCCGGAGCCTGACGAAGATCAGGAAAATGAAGGGACTAAGAAAGAGCGGATCGCGATGAAACCTGCAACTGCGGAAAATGAGGTGGAAGAAAGCGAGGAAAAAGAGGCAGAAATACCTGCCCGGGAAGAACAATAAAAAGGAGTTTAAAAGACAGAACAGTAATTCTTGAGAGAAGCATATTTTTGTCGAAAAAAATGACAGATATGCTTCTTTTTTGGTGGTTCAGACGAATACGATCTGAAATATTACTGCCTGTGCTGAAAATGAAAGACAAAATCGACAGAAAATGATATTATAGAGAAAAAGTTAAATCATAAAGCAGTAAAAATGGAATCGGACACTTGGAAATGCAGATTTACCAGGTTCGGAAAGGAGAATTTTGAAAGATGAAAGCGTACACAATAGGATTATATGAAAAGGCAATGCCCGGAACATTGAGCTGGAAGGAAAAGATGCTGGCTGCGAAAAAAGCTGGATATGATTTTATCGAAATCAGCATTGATGAGACCGATGAGAAACTAAACAGGCTTGAAATGAGTCGGGATGAGAGAATCGAACTCTTGTCTCTGATGTTTGAGACTGGAATCCCGATCCGGACAATGTGTTTAAGCGGGCATCGGAAATATCCTCTGGGGAGCAGCGATGATGCCACAAGGGCTCGCGGGATGGAAATTATGGAGAAAGCCATCTGTCTTGCAGAGGATCTTGGTGTGCGCATCATCCAGCTCGCAGGATATGATGTTTACTATGAGGAGGGCAGTGAAACTACCCGAGCGTATTTTCTTGAAAATCTGAGAAAGGCAACGGAGATGGCTTCTGCAAAAGGAATCCTCATGGGATTTGAGACAATGGAGACAGAGTTTATGAATACAGTGGAGAAAGCCATGAATTATGTGAAAAAAGTAAATTCCGTTTATCTGAATGTCTACCCGGATCTCGGAAATATTACGAATGCGGCTGTATCCTATGGTAAAAACGTGTTGGATGATCTTGAAACGGGGCGGGGGCATTTGGCAGCAATGCATCTGAAAGAGACTGTGCCCGGAAAATTCCGGGAGATCCCCTATGGAACGGGACATGTTGACTTTGAATCCGGTATACGGAAAGCGTGGGAGCTTGGAGTACGCCGTTATGTGACAGAATTCTGGTATACAGGAAATCCGGAATGGGAAAAGGATCTGGATTTTGCAGTGTCAAAGATGACAGCGATCCTGGATGAGGCTGCGCGTGAGGAAAAAAGCAATGAAAATCCGTAAAAAGGTAGATGACAGCAGGCAGAAGGTGTATACTATACGATATAGCGGATTTACTTGAGTTTGACGAAGCCGCGATGTATACATTTGAAGAATAGTCAGGAGGAAACGGTATGTTAGAGCAGTTGAAAAAAGAGGTGTATGAGGCAAACATGTTGCTGCCGAAATACGGACTTGTCACATTTACATGGGGCAATGTCAGCGGGATCGACCGGGAGAGCGGGCTTTTTGTCATCAAGCCGAGCGGAGTAGAGTATGACAAGCTGACTCCGGATGACATGGTTGTAGTCGATCTGGAAGGAAATAAGGTAGAGGGACATTACAATCCGTCTTCAGACACGCCGACTCATGTTGTCCTGTACAACAGGTTCCCGAATGTAGGAGGAATCGTACATACTCATTCTTCCTGGGCAACAAGCTGGGCTCAGGCAGGGCGAGATATCCCGTGTTACGGAACGACTCATGCAGATTATATCTACGGGGAGATCCCCTGTGTCAGAAATCTGACAAAGGAAGAGATTGAGGAAGCCTATGAGAAGAATACGGGCGTCCTGATCGCAGATGAGTTTGAACTGCGCAACAAAGATTATATCGCGGTTCCGGCAGTGCTCTGCAAGAACCACGGAGTGTTTACCTGGGGCAAGGATGCCCATGAGGCAGTACATAATGCGGTAGTGACGGAGGAAGTGGCAAAGATGGCTGCCAGATGCGAGTTCATCAATCCGGAAGTCCAGCCGGCTCCTCAGGAACTGCAGGATAAACATTATTACAGAAAGCACGGAGCAAACGCATATTACGGTCAGAAATAGTAGAAACGGTAAGGAAACACTGTTACTGAACACAGCCGGGGTGAGTTGACACGGACAGTTTGTGATGGAAGGACAAGGGAAAAATCCCTTGTCCTTTTTCATGCAAAACAGTATAATGATAAGCATGGAAACGAATAATAATTTTGATATACAGGAAGAACTGAAGAAACTCCCCGGCAGACCCGGGGTTTATCTCATGCATGATGAGAAAGACAATATTATCTATGTGGGAAAGGCCATCAGCCTGAAAAACAGAGTCAGACAGTATTTCCAGAGCAGCAGGAACAAAGGTGTCAAGATCGAGCAGATGGTTACCCATATCCGGCGGTTCGAATATATCGTGACGGATTCGGAGCTGGAGGCCCTGGTACTGGAGTGCAACCTGATCAAAGAACACAGGCCGAAGTACAATACCATGCTTATGGATGACAAGACATATCCGTTTATCAAGGTGACGACCAATGAGGCGTTCCCGCGGGTGATCCTGTCGAGAAAAATGCTGAAGGACAAAGCGAAATACTTTGGACCTTACACCAGTTCGCAGGCTGTGAGGGATACTATTGACCTGATCCATAAGCTGTTCCACGTCAGAAGCTGCAACCGCAGCCTTCCGAGGGATACGGGAAAAGAGAGACCCTGCCTGAATTATCACATCAAACAGTGTGACGCGCCCTGTCAGGGCTATATTTCCCAGGAAGAGTATGGAAAGTCGATCAATGAGGTGATCCGGTTCCTGAACGGAAATTATGATACTGTTCTGAAAGAACTGGAAGAGAAGATGAATGAGGCGTCTGAAAATCTGGAGTTTGAGCGGGCAATCGAGTACCGGGAACTGATCGGAAGTGTGAAAAAAGTAGCCCAGAAACAGAAGATCACGGATTCCAGCGGGGAAGACAGAGATGTGCTTGCCGTTGCCTCAGAGGAAGAGGATGCAGTAGTACAGGTGTTCTTTATCCGGGGCGGCAGGCTGATCGGACGGGATCATTTCTATCTGCGTATCTCTAAAGGGGAGGAGAAGAGCAGTATACTGGACAACTTCATCAAGCAGTATTATGCCGGAACTCCTTTTATTCCGGGTGAACTGATGCTCCAGGAAGATGTGGAGGAACGGGAACTTCTGGAGGCGTGGCTCACGTCAAAACGAGGACAGAAAGTGACACTCAGAGTTCCGAAGAAAGGGACGAAGGAAAAGCTTGTGGAACTGGCAGCGGAGAACGCGCGTCTTGTCCTTACCAAGGACAAGGAGAGGCTGAAAAGAGAAGAGGGCAGGACGATCGGTGCGGTTAAAGAGATCGCCGCGCTTCTTGATCTGGAGGGGATCAGCCGCATGGAGGCTTATGATATCTCAAATACGAATGGGTTTGAGTCGGTTGGTTCCATGGTCGTATATGAGCGGGGAAAACCGAAGCGGAATGATTACCGTAAATTTAAGATAAAAGGGATCAAAGGCGCAGACGATTACGGGAGTATGAGAGAAGTCCTGACCAGGCGGTTTACCCATGGGCTGAAAGAACGGCAGGAGAATGCCGAGATGGGGAGATTTACAGTATTTCCGGACCTGATCCTGATGGATGGAGGAAAAGGCCAGGTCAACGTGGCGCTCCAGGTACTGGATGAACTGCATCTGGATATCCCTGTCTGCGGCATGGTAAAGGATGATTATCACAGGACGAGAGGACTCTATTATCATAATGAGGAGATTCCCATCGACAAGTCCTCAGAGGCGTTCCGGCTGATCACAAGGATTCAGGACGAGGCACACCGGTTCGCGATCGAGTATCATCGGCAGCTCCGGGGCAAAGGTCAGGTTCATTCCATTCTGGACGATATTGACGGGATCGGGCCTGCAAGGCGAAAGGCTCTGATGAGGCATTATCTCAGCCTGGATGCCATTAAAGAGGCAACAGTGGAAGAACTTGCAAAAATTCCTTCTATGAACGAAAAAGCGGCGGAATCAGTGTACAAGTTTTTTCATTAGTGATATGATATACACAAACAGCGAAAAGGAGAAAATAAGTATATGGGACAAGGTATCAGATTAACTGAAATCGTGGAAAAAATGGATTTGAAAAATCTTACTCCGGAAGTGGAGATGACAGAGAAGGAAGTACATGTGCCGGATGTGAACCGTCCGTCGCTTCAGCTTGCAGGTTTCTTTGATCATTTTGATTCCAGCCGGGTACAGATTATAGGAAACGTAGAACATACTTATGTACAGACTCTTTCAGAAAAGCGCCGGGAAGAGATTTTTGATAAACTTCTGCAGCATCCGATTCCCTGCGTGGTGTTCTGCAGAAATATGGATCCGGTAGATGGATTCCTTGAGAAAGCGGTAAAATATGGAGTTCCGGTATTTAAGACTGCAAAACAGACTTCAGACTTTACGGCAGAGATCATCCGATGGATGAACGTAAAACTTGCACCCTGTATCTCTATTCATGGCGTGCTTGTAGACGTATATGGCGTCGGTGTTCTGATCATGGGAGAAAGCGGAATAGGAAAAAGCGAGGCGGCCCTTGAACTGATCAAGAGAGGCCATCGTCTTGTCACGGACGATGTGGTAGAGATCCGGAAGGTCAGCGATGAGACCCTGGTTGGATCCGCCCCTGATATTACAAAACATTTTATCGAGCTGAGAGGTATCGGTATTGTGGATGTAAAATCCATGTTCGGTGTACAGAGCGTAAGAGAGACACAGAATATCGATCTTGTCATCACACTGGAAGACTGGAGCAGAGATAAAGAGTATGACCGGCTTGGCCTTGAGGAGGAATATACAGAGTTCCTTGGCAATAAGGTTGTCTGCCACAGGATTCCGATCCGCCCGGGAAGAAATCTTGCCATTATCGTGGAATCAGCGGCCGTAAACCACAGACAGAAACAGATGGGATACAATGCCGCTCAGGAGCTTTACAAGAGAGTTCAGGAAAATCTTGCGAAAAGATCAAAATAAAAATCAGGAATAGAATATCAGGAGGGCAGGAAAATGAAGTATTGTTTTGGAGTAGACATTGGAGGTACCACGGTCAAGATGGGGCTGCTTACGGAAAGCGGCGAGATTGTTGAAAAATGGGAGATCACGACAGATACCGCTAATGAAGGGAAAGCAATCCTTCCCGATGTTGCCTCTTCTATCAGCAGGAAGATGGAGGAACGTCAGCTCAGCAAAGAAGAAATTATCGGAATCGGCGCAGGGGTGCCGGCTCCGGTTACATCAGAGGGAGTCGTAAATGGAAGTGCCAATCTCGGTTGGAACTACAAAGAAGTTAAAAGAGAGCTTGAAGAGCTTACCGGAATGAAAGCAGAGATAGGAAATGACGCAAATGTTGCTGCTCTGGGAGAGATGTGGAAAGGCGGCGGAGCCGGAGAGAAGAACATGATCATGGTCACACTGGGAACCGGCGTAGGCGGCGGAGTCATTATTGACGGAAAGATCCTCGTAGGGCAGAACGGCGCCGGAGGTGAGATTGGTCATCTCTGTGTGAATTATGAGGAGACGGATAAATGCGGATGCGGGAACAAAGGATGCCTTGAGCAGTATGCGTCTGCGACCGGTATTGTCCGCCTTGCAAAAAAGAAACTGGGACAGGATCTTCGCCCTACAGCTTTGAAAAAGGAAGATGTCACAGCAAAAGATGTGTTTGATGCAGTGAAAGCCGGAGATGAAGTGGCAAAAGAGATCGCTGTGGAATTTGGGACATACCTGGGACATGCTCTTGCAAATCTGGCAGCGGTTACAGATCCGGCAGTGTTTGTGATCGGAGGCGGCGTCTCAAAGGCGGGAGAGGTCCTTATTCCATACATACAGCAGCCCTATTTGGAACGGGCATTTTTTGCTAACCGTAAAGTTCGATTTACTTTGGCTACATTGGGGAATGATGCAGGAATCTGCGGCGCAGCAAAACTGATGATTGACAAAGCATGATCTGATACAGGAAAAACGGTTTCAATGATCTGAGTTTCTAAGTGAAAACGGCGTTGCGATGGATTAACAGATTATCCATCGCAGCGCCGTTTTGCGGTAATATTCTTTTTGGTTTTAATAGTTTTTCAGATTAATGAAAAACTTATTGAGCCGGAGCGGCCGGATCTGCCGGTGCAGTCTCGGCCGGGGGCGTTTCGGTAGAAGGTTGTTCTGCCGGTGCCTCGGCAGGCGGCTCTTCCGCCGGAGGTGTTTCAACTGCACCTGCATTTGGATCTTCGGGGGTTTCAGCCGGCGTTTCGTCATTTGTCCCTTCTTCCGGTGTCTCTTCAAACACTTCTTCCGGCTCCGGTTCTACATAATGACCGGAACAGCTCTGTGTTGGAGCATTGTCTTTGGAGAAGTACTCCGTGTAGGACGGGCAGCTTGAGACTGCCAGCAATCCGGTTTCAGAACATACAGTACACTCTACTACAGAGGAAGGCACCTCAAAGTCTTTGTCTTCAAGATTTTCATGGACGCGTTCCATGATCTCTTTCCACAGTCTGGAATGCCAGGATTGATTATATATATTTTCCATGGGCTTTCTGCTGTCATAACCGCCCCAGACAGAGGCTGTATAATAAGGCGTATATGCGGAAAGCCACAAATCCATACTGTTCTGAGAGGTACCGGTCTTTCCGGCTGCATGCATGTTGTCAAGCTGCGCTGCAGTACCCGTTCCCTGGTTGATCACGTCTTCCATAGCGCTTGTGAGAAGGTAAGCTGTGGAATCTTTGATAACCTCGTGTGTATCTGGCGTGGAGTTATCCAGCAGAACATTTCCATCGTGATCCAGCACCTGGGTGTAGAGAATCGGTTCTGTGTAGACTCCGCCGTTTGCAATCGCCGCATAGGCTGCCGTCAGCTCAATGTTATAAACACCATTCTCGATACCTCCAAGCGCCTTGGCCTGGGAATACTTATCCTCATCAGTAAGAGTAGTAAACCCAAAATTGAGCAGATATTCATAACTTTTTTCTTCGCCCACGACTTCTGTCAGTGTGCGTACTGCACAGACGTTCATAGAATGTTCTATCGCATAACGTACAGTTGTCGCGCCGATGTACTTTTTGTCCCAGTTATTGACTTCCTGCCCGTTTTTGTACTTGTAAGGTTCATCGATGATCGTGCTTGACAGGTTCATTCCGCACTCGTTCAGTGCCGGCGCGTATGTTGAAACAATCTTGAAACAGGATCCGGGCTGTCTTGGATCTCCGGTAGTTGCACGGTTCAGAGAAAGGCTGGTTGTCTTTTCACCACGTCCCCCCACGATCGCTTTGACCTGACCTGTATACTGGTCCATTAGTACAACAGAAACCTGGGGCTGCAGAGTGAGGTTGATATTTTCGTCAACCGTATCGTTCTCTCCGATATTCAGGGTCCCTTTATATTCCTCTACCATTTCGTGCGCGGCATCTTCTGAGCTGAATACAAGCGGATAGTTATCATTGTATTTATCCCGTATATATGCTGCGAGCTGTTCCTGGCTGTAATTCTCCGCAGTTCCGTCTTCTCTGTGGATTGTAAGCGCAAATTCAAGACCGTACTCTGTTGTATCCAGGTAATCTCCTACATTTGCGACTTCTTCGTCACAGATTTTCTGAATCTCGGTATCCTGAGTTGCAGTGATGGTCAGACCACCGCTGTAGATCAGGTTGTATGCCTGAGTTTCTGTGTAACCTTTTTCGGTCTTAAGGTCCTTGACAAGCTGCTCGATAAGGGCATCAACAAAGTAGGAATAAGGCTCGTCATTTGTTGTTACAGCCGCGGTTTCCAGGATGCGGTCGTATACATTGTCGGCAACAGCCTCATCATACTCGTCCTGGGTGATGTATCCCTGATCCAGCATGTTATTCAGAACACGTTCCCGCCTCTGCGCATTATTATCCGGGTTCTTGACCGGATCGTAACGGGTAGGATTCTGTGTGATCGCAGCAATCACAGCACATTCAGAAAGAGTAAGATCTGATACATCTTTATTGAAATAGCGGGTTGCAGCTGCCTGGACTCCCAGGCATCCCTGACCAAGATTAATCGTATTCATGTATGCCTCAAGAATCTGCTCTTTGCTCAGCTCTTTTTCAATCTGGAGGGCAAGATACTGTTCCTGAAGTTTACGTTCCACTCTGTCATAGAGTGTTTCCTCGTTGACAAAGTCCGGAAATACATTGTTTTTGATAAGCTGCTGAGTCAGTGTACTGGCGCCTTCTGTGAAGTGAAAGCCGTTTGTAACACCGATAACACCTGCCCGGATGATTCCCTGGAGATCGATCCCGTTATGTTCATAGAAACGAGAATCCTCGATAGCAACAAAAGCATGAGCCATATATTCAGGAATCTGATCATAGGTGCGGTAGACGCGGTTGGAACTGGAGTCGTTGAGCGTCTCGAGCTGATTACCGCTCTGGTCTACGATAAAACTGGTGTAGCCCTGCGGCATGATATCTTCTGCGGTTACTTCCGGGGTGTTCCGTATGATCTGATACGCAAATACACCTGCACCGGCAACGCCGATGACACATAAAAGCAGCAGGCTGATGATGACTGCCTTGAACAGACGGACGCCAACCCGCTTTTTCTGCATCTTCTTTTTGGAAGAAATCTTTTTCTTTCTTCGCGAAAGATTGTTTTTTCCGTAATTCACGAATAACATCCTCCTTTACACTCTTCTGATTATAGCAAATTTACTATTCTAAATAAAGAAGAAAATGAAAACTTCACATTTTATCAGGAAATATTAAGAATCTCTTGCAGATTGCGTCTCCTGTGGGTATAGTAGAAGCAGTCGTTATTCAGGAGGGATGGCATGAAAACTTATAATACAGTGCTGGCGGGCGGACAGGCAGAGATCACGGAAAAGAAATCCCGTTTTATTGCAAATATTTTTCCGGTTTCTACAGAAGAAGAAGCGTTTGAAAGGCTGGAAGAGATCAGAAAAAAATACTGGGATGCAAGGCATAACTGCTGGGCTTATGTGTTAGGCGGCAATCCGGCGTCGGAGAGAATGAGTGATGACGGCGAGCCGGCTGGCACGGCGGGAAAACCGATCCTTGAGGTGATACGGGGGAGAGGTCTTACGGACGTTCTGATCGTTGTGACCAGATATTTCGGCGGGACTCTGCTCGGTACAGGGGGACTTGTGCGCGCATATACCTCTGCGGCAGCGGAGGGGATCGAACACAGTAAGATTATTACCAGAATTTTCGGATCTAAACTTCATATAGTCGTAGATTATGCGGACTGGGGCAGGATACAGTATACTCTTGGAAAGAGGGGGATATCCCCGGAAGAATGTTCATATACAGATAAAGTGGAACTGGATCTCTTGGTGCCGGAGCACGAAGAGGAGGGGCTGAAAAAAGAAGTGATGGAAGGGACAAACGGACAGGCTTTGATCGAGAAGGTGGAAGAGTGCTGGTTTGAAAAGAAGTGAGCTTGCAATGTCGCCATTTGTCTGTCCTGCTGTCGACATGGGACATCCACACATGCGGAAACCCGAAGTCACTGCGATGCAGTAACTCCGGGTTTATGGCGTCCGCCATATGTCAGTCTAGTCAAATACCGCCATCTGCAAGCAAGCTTGCAACGTCGCTAATTGTCTAGACTGCCGCATGTGTGGACTTGGTTATGAAAATTCCGGTTCGATCAGGCCGAAGGAGCCGTCTTTTCTTTTGTAGACTACGTTCACCTCATCAGTCTCTGCATTGGAGAAGACGAAGAAACTGTGTCCGAGAAGATCCATCTGTATGCAGGCGTCTTCCGGATACATGGGTTTGATACCGAATTTTTTCGTACGTACGATACGGATTTCATCATCCTCAGGGGATTCCTCCTCTGATTCAAAAAATTCCTTTTTAAAACTGTTCCCTGTAGAGAAGGAAGTAGGATGTCCCTGGCTTCTGGCAACCAGTTTATTTTTATATTTCCGGAGCTGACGCTCTATGACTTCTTCCACAAGGTCGATAGAAACGTACATGTCATTGCTTGTCTGCTCGGAGCGGATAATGCTGCCTTTTACCGGGATCGTTACCTCGATTTTCTGACGATCTTTCTCCACACTGAGTGTTACGATGATTTCTGTTTCAGGAGTGAAGTACCTTTCAAGTTTTCCCAACTTCTGTTCAATAGCATCCTTTAAGCCTGAAGTTACCTCGATGTTTTTTCCACTGATAATAAAATTCATGCTGTTCAACTCCTTTTTGTTCATATTATACAGGAAGAAGGATAAAATCTGCCTGTATTATGTTCATATTATAGCATGGAACAGCATGAATGTATAGAATGAATCTTATTTCATATTGCTTCTCTTGCGCATTCTGGAGTCAAGGATTTTCTTGCGGATACGCAGCGATTTTGGTGTTACTTCCAACAGCTCATCAGTATCGATGAAGTCGAGCGCCTGCTCAAGGCTGAGGATCCGCGGGGGTGTAAGGCGGAGTGCTTCATCGGCGCTGGAGGAACGGGTATTGGTGAGGTGTTTGGTCTTGCAGACATTTAACTCGATATCTTCGCTTTTCCCATTCTGTCCGATGACCATTCCTGCATAAACTTTCTCTCCGGGACCGATAAACAGTGTTCCTCTTTCCTGTGCGCTGTAAAGACCGTACGTTACGGATTCGCCTGTCTCAAACGCGATCAGGGAGCCCTGTTTACGGTACTGGATATCTCCCTTGTACGGAGCATATCCGTCAAAACTTGTGTTGAGGATACCGTTCCCTTTTGTATCTGTCAGGAACTCGCCTCTGTATCCGATCAGACCTCTTGAAGGAATAGAGAATTCCAGCCGGGTGTATCCGCCGTTGGAAGCGCTCATGTTCTGCAGTTCCCCTTTTCTCTGTCCCAGTTTTTCGATCACGACGCCGGTAAATTCATCGGGAACGTCAATATATGCGATCTCCATCGGTTCCAGCTTGTTCCCGTTTTCATCGGTCTTGTAGAGGACCTCTGCCTTGCTGACAGCAAATTCATAGCCTTCACGGCGCATGTTTTCGATCAGGACAGAAAGGTGGAGCTCACCTCTTCCGGATACTTTGAAGCTGTCGGTATTGTCTGTCTCTTCCACACGGAGACTGACGTCTGTATTCAACTCACGGAACAGCCTTTCGCGAAGGTGGCGGGAAGTGACATATTTTCCCTCCTGTCCGGCAAAAGGACTGTCGTTGACGATAAACTGCATGGAGATCGTCGGCTCGGAAATCTTCTGGAACGGGATCGGTTCCGGATTTTCCGGAGAGCAGAGTGTATCTCCGATGGAGATATCGGAGATACCGGAGATCGCCACGATAGAACCTATAGTCGCCTCTTTGACCTCAACTCTTTCCAGTCCGTCAAACTCATAAAGTTTGCTGATTTTTACTTTTTCCTGCTTGTCAGGATCATGATGGTTGACGAGGACCATTTCCTGATTTACAGAAATTGTTCCGTTATCCACTTTTCCGATTCCGATACGCCCCACGTATTCATTGTAATCAATAGTGCTGATCAGAATCTGAGTCGGGGCTTCCGGATCTCCCTCCGGAGCCGGGATGTATTTTAAGATTGTCTCAAACAGCGGTTTCATATCCTTCTCGTCGTCTGACAGATCAAGAACAGCCACGCCTGCTTTGGCAGAGGCGTAAACAAATGGACACTCCAGCTGCTCATCGGAAGCGCCGAGATCGATGAACAGTTCCAGAACTTCGTCGATCACTTCCTCCGGACGTGCTTCCGGACGGTCGATCTTGTTGATGCAGACGATGACCGGGAGGTCCAGCTCCAGGGCTTTGCGCAGAACAAATTTGGTCTGGGGCATGGCGCCTTCAAAAGCATCCACAACAAGGATGACTCCGTTTACCATTTTGAGGACACGTTCTACCTCGCCTCCGAAATCAGCATGTCCCGGGGTATCGATGATATTGATCTTGACTCCGTTGTAGTGTACGGCTGTATTTTTAGAGAGAATGGTGATACCGCGCTCACGCTCGATATCGTTGGAGTCCATGACTCTCTCTGCTACTTCCTGATTCTCGCGGAATACACCGCTCTGTTTTAAAAGCTCATCTACCAGCGTCGTTTTTCCGTGATCGACATGGGCGATGATGGCGATATTTCTTACATCTTCACGTTTTGTCTTCATAGTAATTCAACACTCTTTCCTTATTATATAGGGGTTTCACTAAATGCAACTCTCTTATTCTATCACATTACTTGAAAGGAGACAATAAAAAAAGCTGCCATAAGCAGACAGCTTTAAGGATCGAGCATGAGTTCATTCAATTTTTCTTTGACGGCAGAAAGATGAGAACGGCTTACAGGAATATCTCTGCCGTTTGAAAGGATAAGATGAGAATCTGTGTAGGAAGAGAGATGTTCCAGATTGACCACAAAGCTTCTCTGACAGATGACAAATGAGTCGCTGAGCAGGGGAAGCAGTTCCGTGAGTTTTTTTGATGTATGGTAACATCCTGTAGTTGTGTAGATATTAGTGGTTCTCAATGTACGTTCCATGTAAAGAATATCCCTTTGAAAAATATGGAAGATTTCCCGGTTCCAGGATATGTCCAGAACGTATTTGTTTCCGCGATCTATCGCTCGCAGAGCTTTGTCAAGAGCTGGCTTCAGATATGTATCCAGCTCTGGTTTGTATATGAAGTAAGTGTGTCTTGTATCATACACAGGACTGACATATTTAAGATATTGGCTGATGAAAATGATCTGCATCCCTGGATAGTGTAAAGATGCCTGATCCGCTGCCTCCATTCCAGTACTGCCTTTCAGTTCAATGTCCATAAAAGCAATGTCGAAAATCGTATCCTTCTTTTTCAGAAAGGTCAGAAAGCTGTCGCTGTCCTGAAATTCGAAGAGTGAATAATCCTGTTTTAAAAAAGAAGAAAGCAGTGATTTTAAGCGTTTGGTATGCACTGGATTGTCTTCAAGTATAGCTATTGTAAGCATTGGCGGTTCACCTCTCGTCTGGATTATCTGCTGGCGGAGCAGTGTGATCCAGTAATATGTCAGATACAAAAATGTTTTTGTTGTCCTGCCATCTGCAGAAACCATGATGCTCTTTGGCAATCTGTTCGATGATCTTAAGGCCGGCTCCGTGCAGCAACTGGTCTCTTTTTGTTGTCTGACCATTAAATTTTATCACAGGAGCCTTACTGTTTTCCATATGTATTTGCAATATTTGAGACTTGAAAGTCACTTTCAGGAGGAGAAAAGGAATAGGTGCTCCGGAATTTTTGCAACTTTCGATACCATTGTTCAGAAGATTAAAAAAGATGCTTGAAAGTTGAGGATAAGTCAGTGAGCTTTTTCCGTTCATGGAAGGAAAGTATATCTGATAGTCAACACGGATACCATGGTTTTCTGCCTCTCTTTTCCTATCAGTGAGAATGAGGTCGATAAACGAGTCCTGGCAGTACCGGGGGGTCTTTTTTGAATTATCCGAGCAGACCAGTTCCTGTATATATTTTTCGGCGGACCCGATTTCGGAAGAATCCAAAAGACCGAGAAGCTCATTCATTTCCAGGAAAAAATCTTCCAGTCTATTCTTTGCGTTCTGTTTTAAAGCCCTCAGTTCAAGATCCTGTTGAGCACGTATTTTTTGACTCTGTTCCAGAACTTCAACTTCGTCTGAAAGTATGACTTGCCTGACCACTGTGCGAACAGCAAGAAACAGGAGAAGAAGTGAAAAGAAAATGGAAAAACCGGTTAAAAGAGTATAGATTTTCAGGAGAAAGCTGTCTGTCTCAAAAGAAGGGTAACATTCAATAAAGGTCCAGGAAATCATCGGATAGAGTAAAAAGCCGACAATAAATAATAATCTGTACTTCATTTTTCTGACACCTCCCTCTGTTTCAGAATACTGCGGATATACTTTTGAGCTTCCGATCTCTTTCCGCTGTCTATAAGGAAACGGATGGCGGTGAGATGGCTGGATATATCGTGGGCGTTTTTTTTGACCTCCATATACTGTCTGGAGAGAATCTCTGAGTGCTGGAGCTGATGCTCCAGCTGCTGTTTCCTGAAATGTAGAATGGTACGTTCCCTTTCACGCTCCGCAAAAATCCTGATATTTCGAAAAGCATAAACGGACAGGATAAAAATCGCGGCAAAATATAAGAGAGAAAAGAACAGGCGGACAGACTGTGAATCTGAACTGAGAAACAGCAGAATACAGTTCGTCAGCATATAGGTAGCCAGGTATGGTCCGGCAAGGCGGAGAAATAAGGGGAGCGTAAGAATATCCAGATACTGTTTTATCACGGGAACCACTTTATGGCAGATTGGTATGAGCACAGCAGAATATAAAATTATGTAAGCCGTAAGAACAGGAATGCCTGCGTTTAGAAAGAGCATATTACATACAGGAAATTTTCCTCCTGTAAGGAAATGAATCACATACAGAAGAAAGACGGTAACGCTTTCTGTAAACAGCAGAGTCAGATAAAACACAACAAAGACTGTTAATTTCTCCCGCAGATGTCCCTGAAAGAAAATGAGGCAGACAAGGAGCAGGAGGATGGGAGGAAGAACGGAGACATAGCGGAAGAAAGACAGGGGCATCAAAAGACAAAAAAGTAACAGTATCGGGATACCTGCGGCAGAGAACAGGCGAGTGTGTCTGCGAAAACCCTTTTTAAGCGGGAAAAAGATCTTAAAAGCAGTCCAGGAAGAAAGATACAGTATCACTACAATGTATATAAGAAAAAAATATCTGTACATATTTCAAAGCCCCCTTAAAGATAACAGGATTATTATACATCATGAACAGCGGAAAGTCTTGCTAAATATTACATTTAACGAGCTATTTGTGCATGAAACGGGATATAAGAGCAGTAATGATATATAATCGATTTAGTTCGGGCGATTCTGTTATTGCGTAGATAGGCCCTTCCGGGAGAGAAAGATATGGACAGGCAGGAAAAGAATAAAGAATACGGTCCTGGAGAAATTTCAGGTAAGACAGATATGAACAGAAACTCTTTAGAGAACAAAGGCAAGGAGCAGGAGTCTCCGTTGGAAAAGCACAGACTGAGACGCTGGCAAAAAGTGCTGGCTATGGTGCTCGCCCTGATCCTTGTCCTTGTGGCTGGTTTCGCCGGGAGTTTCTTTTTTTTACGTGCAAAAGGAGAAAAAAATCTGAAGACCCAGGTTCCTGAGACAGCGGAAAGCGCTCCGGAGGAGGAGAGAGAAGGCATTTTTGTTACATATAAAGGAAAAGAATATAAATATAATGAAAACATTATCAATTTCCTTTGTCTGGGGATTGATAAGGATGTTCCGATAGAAGAAAAGCGTACCGGGGATATTGAAGGGCTTGCTGATGCAGTGCTGCTTGCCAGTGTTGACGTGGAGGATGGATTGGTCCAACTCCTGGCGATTCCGAGAGATACGATCGTTCCTGTAAAAGTTATGGACAGTCAGGGGCGGTTTGACCGGAATGAGAATGTTCAGATCACCATGCAGTACGCTTATGGAAGGACAGCAAAGGAGAGCTGCGAACTGATGACGGATACGGTGTCAAATCTGCTTTTCCGGCTTCCGATCCAGCGATACTGTTCCATCAATTTTGAAGCTGTTCCCACACTGAATGATGCGATTGGCGGGGTAGATGTGGATGTGCTGGAAGATATTTACGGAGAACATTGTACTCTTTATGCGGGAACGACAGAACATCTGGAAGGATATGAGGCACTGGACTATATCCGCTGGCGGGATGAATGGGTGGCGGAGTCCAGTATGGGGAGGCTGGAGAGACAGAAACAATATATGTTCAACTATTTCAATCAGGCAAAAGATGCAGTAAAAAAAGATCTGACTCTGCCGGTGAAAGTATTTCAGGAACTGGATGCCAATATGTGTACGAATATAACAGTTGAGGATATTACATATCTTGTGCCGGAACTTCTTGATATCACTCTGGACACGGAAAATATTGCCATGGTGCCGGGAGAAGTGGTGCAGGGAGAAGAGTTTGAAGAGTATCATGTGGATGATGACGCACTGAAAGATCTGGTGATCAGCCGGTATTATGAAGAAGTTCATCCGGAAGATGACGGAGGAACCTCAAGCGGGACGCCGGATGATACGGAAATGGAATAGAGACAAAAGAGACTTCAGGGGGACACAGAAAATGAAAAAACACAGCAGGAATAATAAAAAAATACTGATTGCATCAGTCATTATAGTGGCTGTTGTATTGATCGGGGCAGCGGGTGGCGCAGTATGGTTTTTCTTAAGCGGACAGGATGGAAAAAAGACCGCGGAACCTGAAGCGGCAGATCCGGTCGTGGCTCAGGAAGAATATGAATCTATGCAGGAAGAGGTTGTGACAGACAGTGATGATCCGATGCAGAGAAAAATTGATTTCAAAGCTCTGCAGGAAATCAATCCCGATGTGTATGCATGGATCTCCATCCCCGGGACAAACATTGATTATCCTGTGCTGCAGAGCGCGACAGAAGCGGATGATTATTATCTGAATACAACGATAGATGGAAAACACGGGTATCCGGGATCAATCTATACGGAAAAATATAATTCTACAACCTTTGCGGATCCTGTGACAGTCATGTACGGGCATGAACTGAAAAACGGCACAATGTTTTCAGAGCTTCACAATTATACTGATAAAGAGTTCTTTGACGAGAATCCGTATATTTATATTTACTGTCCGAATTACACTCTGAAATATCAGATCTTTTCAGCAGTGTCGTTTGACGATAGATACATATTGGGCAGTTATAATTTTCAGGATGCAGATGATTTCCAGAAATATGTGGACGAATTGAGAAGTGCGATCGATGGAAATGTCAATAATGATGTGCAGGTTTCGCAGGATACAACAGTACTTACTCTTTCAACCTGCATCAGCGCGTATCCGGATCAGAGGTGGCTTGTCAGCGGAACTATCGTGGATGCTGCGGAAGTGGAAGATGCACAGGCGACAGAATAAAAAGCGATATTAGAGTGGCGATCCTCAACAGGATGAACTGCTTTAATATAGATCACACAATGAAACAGAGAGGGAAGGAGTAACAGAAAATGAACAAAAAGATCAAAAAGGCGGCTGCCATCATGGCGGCAGCAGTGCTCTGCTTAAGTATGAGCATGACAGTATTTGCATCAGACCGTTTTGATTATGCATCGCCGGATGCAGGAGATATCCCGGCAGCGGATGATCAGGAAACAGAAACTGAGGTGGAAAAAGAAATCACTCAGATCTGGAGTGGCAGTGGACTTGACAAGGATGGAAATAAGGTCACTGTATTGTCTGAGAAAGTTTCTGCCGAGGTCGAGGAAATCCTTAAAGATACAGATGCTGTAAAAGATATTCTCAAGGATGCCGGATACGATGTAACAGATGATCACCAGGTAGTGGTTCTTGGAGCAGGAGACTTTGAAACCTATAACAAAGACTGGGAGGCGTACGATCAGGATATCTCTGACGGCGCGAATATGAAATTTTATCTCGGTTATGGAAATGATAAATATGGTTATCATTCAGAAAACTGGGATGATCTGAAAGATATCAAAGATGGAGATACCATTTATGTTCTTCATCAGAAAGATGACGGTACATGGGAAGTACTGGAAGGAAAAGCAATCGTTGTAACAAATGAGTACGGTGATAACGACATCAGCGTAGAAGTTACTATGACAAGCTTTTCACCGGTTGCCTTCATCAAAGTAATGTCAGACGGTGAAGTTGTTGTTCTCGACAAGACCGAGACACCGGTCCAGAAGGTGGATACAAAGACTGCAAAGACAGCTACAGTCACAGTTAAAAAATCTCCAAAGACAGGAGAGTAATAGCAGTGCTGCCCTGAGCGCAGGGACAAGTTTTGGACGGACAATCTAAACGGCTGTTTATTTGTGTGATGACTGGAAACCCATTCTGCCTGTGATGGCAGGTGGGTTTTCTGTCTGTTGAAACGAATGTGTCGGCAGGATAAAGAGAGTGATAGTTCTAGAGATACATGAAATACATTTGGAGGATAAAATGAAGGCAGTAAAAAAATATGAGACTATCCTTGCGGCAGTTATGTGCGTTTTTTTGATTATATTTCCCTTTATTACAGGGTTTCATGTTGAAGAGCTTTCTGGCCTGGCAGAGGAGTACTTCGCCAAAAAATCAGGATATCAGATCGACCTTTTTCAGTACTGGAAGGAAATTGTTCTTGTAACATTTTCAATATTTCTGTTGATCCTGACTGTGCTAGGAGCAGTTATTTCTTTTATCATAGAGGAAAAAATTCCGGATAAATACCGGATGAGCCGGATTGTGGCGGTGTTGATTATAATGTTTCTTTTGCTGAACGTGTTATCATGCATTTTCAGCGAATACTCTGAATACAGTTTCCTGGGACTGTTTCTGGACTATGAAGGACTGGCTGCAATCACAGGATATATGATCCTTTTCGTAGCAGGATATTTCCTTCTGGGAACAGAACAGGGGATGAAAATGATTCTGATCAGTGTAAGAGTCCTTGCGTTGCTGCTGATCTTTGGTTCTTGTGTGGAGTGCGTGATGGGACCGGGATTTAATATTGAAGAGATAGCCCGTGCACTGACCCCGGACAGGTATGAGCATCTGCTGCAAGAAGTATTCCTGGATTACCATGGAAGTATTTCACTGACCTTTTCCAATCCTGGGTATTTTGGAGGGTTTTGCGCGCTTCTCTTTCCGATTCTTTATGGAAGAGGAATGACCGATGATAAGAGATACTTATGTGTCTGCGATGGGGGACTTGCAGGAGGACTGTTTTTCTGTCTGATCATGTCTGGATCTTCAGGAGCGCTTTACGCGGCAACAGTGTCAGCCGCAATGGAAACAGCTGTTCTTTTCTACAGAAAAAGAAAGAGAGGCAAATATTGGAGCATTGTGGCCTGTCTGGCGGGAGCCACGCTTATCATTCTTCTGATGGGAAAGACGCAGATCATGGATGGAGAAGGGATTGCTGCAAGGATAGGCGGTTCTGTTGTAAATTATCAGTATGAAGAAGGAGATGATGTGTTTCATGTAGACAGGATAAGGCTTGAATCCGGAATTCTTGTGGCAGATTCTGGTGAGAACAGACTGGAGGTGCAAGTGCTTTCGGATGATTCAAACATGACACTGGATGATATATGTTTTCGAGATGAAAATGGGGAGCAGATACAGGTGGAGACAGATCTGATGGATGGAACCCATTTGACTGGAAAGTATGGAATGGTCAGAGTTGCTGTTATGGACCGGATTCTGAGTATTGATTTCGGATATCAGGATCCGCTGGAGTTTTACTGTTTTGAAGGGAAGCTGAAGTATATCAGCTTTAATGGTGACTTTCTCGATACGATTCCACAGCCTGAGATGGAAAATTTAAGTTTTATGTATCCATTGTTTACCGGAAGGGGATATATCTGGGTATCCAGTCTTCCACTGGTCGGAGAATGTATTCTGCTTGGCAAGGGAATTGGAGCGTTTCCCTTCTGCTATCCTCAGTCTGAAGTGGCGGGGATGCTGAATGTTCACGGAAGTGCAGATTACTGTATCGAGATTGCTCACAGCTGGTATCTGCAGACTGTGATAAACAGCGGTGTGATTTCACTTTTCTGTATGGTGGGGCTGTTTTTTATCCATTTTTCCAGGGGAGTCAAAGTTTACCTGAAAAAGGATGAAAACAATGATATGGTACCTGAAAATATGAAGGATATAGGAACAGGCCTTTTCTTCGGGATCCTGGCATTTCAGATTACAGGAATTGTCAACAACAGTACTGTGACGACCGGACCGGGATTCTGGCTTCTTTTCGGAGCCGGCATGGGGTTCCTCTTTCATGTCCGCAATTGTAGTAAGAGGTCGAACGGTTTGCCGGAAAAAAAGTTCTAAACATTCATCTTGTCTCATACATTTAGTAGTGACTCGAAAATACCGAAAAGAGGAAGGGAGAACTACAAATTATGTCAGATAAGATAATTGAGAACAATCAGGTAACAGTCATTGGCGAGGTAATATCAGAGTTTGTCTACAGCCACGAGGTGTTTGGAGAAGGATTCTATATGGTAGATATCCTTGTCAAAAGGCTGAGCAATTCCAACGACAGGATTCCGGTCATGGTATCGGAACGTCTTGTGGATGTTACGCAGGACTACAGAGGAACATGTATCATGGTCTCGGGACAGTTCCGGTCCTACAACCGTCATGAGGAGCAGAAAAACCGTCTGGTGCTGTCTGTGTTTGCAAGAGAGATTGAATTTATCGATGAGGAACCCGACGGAGCAAAGACAAACCATATCCTTCTGGAAGGCTATATGTGCAAGAAACCAGTGTACCGGAAGACGCCGCTGGGAAGAGAGATTGCGGATCTCCTTCTTGCTGTGAACCGGCCATATGGAAAATCGGACTACATACCCTGTATCTGCTGGGGGAGGAATGCAAGATATGCATCGGGATTTGAAGTGGGAGAACACGTACGTATCCTGGGACGGATCCAGAGCCGGGATTATGTGAAAAAGCTTTCCGAAACAGAGACAGAAACAAGGACCGCCTATGAAGTTTCAGTGAGCAAACTGGAATGTCTGGAAGAGTAGGATGTGTGGTTTCCTGTGGGAAAGATGACTGATTATGTTGGATTTGAACAAAAATAATGTTGGATAATGTTGGGTTATGGGTTGACAGAAGATATTTTTGATAGTATCATTTCTATAGAATAAAGTTGTTTTTTACAACAGATGCAACGGTAAAACTTCTGGAAGAGAGGGTCCGATAAATGGCAAATGATCATGGAGAACAGATAAGAATCGTACAGGAAACGGTAGCCGGAAAAGAAATCACATTTGCACATGTGATGGGAGGTCCGGCTCCGATCATATATCAGAAGCTGGGGCTGAATCCGCAGGTGGATTACAGTTCTTCAGCGATCGGGATCATGAACATGACTCCGCCGGAGTCTGCTGTGATCGCTTCGGATATTGCAGTCAAGAGTGGAAATGTCTATCTTGGATTTGCCGACCGTTTTACAGGAACACTGATCATCACAGGTGAGATTTCGGATGTCACTTCCGCATTGACCGAGATCGTAGATTATTTCCGAGATACTCTTGGATATGTTGTCTGCAATATTACAAAGAGATAGGAAGTGCTGTCATGGCGAAGATGACAAAAGAAGAATTCCTGGAGACGCTGTTTCACGATGATTATGAGAAGCTGAAGGGAAAGAAACTTCGTATGACCCGTGTGCGTGTGCCGGGGAAGGAAGTATGTCTGGCGCATATCATAAATCCGTCAGAAAAGTGCATCTATCAGAATCTTGCCCTTCACATCGGAGTGCATGAGGGTGAGGACCACACGGGAGAATCCGTTGGTATGATACGTTTTACACCCTGGGAATCGGTCGTGGTCGCTGCGGATGTGGCTGTAAAGAGCGCCAATGTGGAGATTGGTTTTATGGACCGCTTCTGCGGATCTCTGATTATTACAGGGGGACTTTCTGAAGTGCAGACCGCGGTAGAAGAGGTGGTCCGCTTTTTTGATCAGGTGCTTGGATTTAAGACCTGTGAGATCCACAGGAGCTGAGAATATATAGGCAGGTTAGGGAATGAAAAAACTATTTCTGATGGGCAGAAGTGAAGCGGGAAAAACTTCTCTGACACAGGCGTTAAAAGGAGAAGAACTTCATTATATTAAAACTCAATATACAAATACGGCGGATGATACCATTGACTCGCCCGGAGAATATGCAGAGTCCAAACGCTTCAGTGTGGGACTTGCATGTTTTTCATTTGAGGCGGATGTAGTGGCTATCGTTCAGGCGGCAGATGAACCGTTCAATCTGTTCGGCGACAGCAGCCGTTCATTTATCCAGCGTCCGCTGATCGGTATCATTACCAAGATTGATTCGCCTTACGCAAATATCCCGATGGTAAGGCAATGGCTTATTAACGCCGGGTGTGAGCGGATCTTTATGGTAAATAACGTGACCAGAGAAGGCGTTGACGAACTGATGGATTACCTGTCAGAAGATCCTCCGCATCTGACGCTGGAGCAGGCGAAATTCAAACAGAGACTTGGACTTAATGAGTGGGATCCCCTTCCGGAGGGTGTAGAGTATCCGGCGGGAGTATAAAGGAAAATGAAACAGAAATAATATATGCAGGAGCATATCAGAAAGTGCCTTCAGGCAGATCATGAAAAAAGATCTGTCTGAAGGTACTTTTGACTGTAAGGATAAATGGAACAGAACAAACATTCGAAAAAGCCTATACATTTTTTGACTCGTTTGCTATAATGGGGAAGAATAGCATATAAGGAGAATGATCATGGATCACTTTGAATTAGTATCAGAATACAAGCCGACCGGCGACCAGCCCCAGGCCATCGAGCAGCTGGTCAAAGGGTTTAAGGAGGGCAATCAGTGCGAGACCCTTCTGGGTGTTACCGGCTCTGGTAAAACCTTTACAATGGCGAATGTCATCCAGCAATTAAATAAACCGACGCTGATCAT
>DWVT01000125.1 GCA_019120075.1 Candidatus Mediterraneibacter excrementigallinarum | reverse complement strand
CCGATCATCCTGGCGCTTCTTCTGAACCAGATCCGCAGGACCGGGATCCGGAAGAAGATACAGCTTCTGATCTATGCACCGAACTTTATCTCAGTCATCGTACTCTGTGGTATGGTTCGTATGTTCCTGTCACCGGTGGGCCCCATCAATTCTCTGCTGGGGATCGACACAAACTGGATGACCATGCCGGAAGCGTTCCGTACGATCTACATCGCCAGCGGAATCTGGCAGACGGCAGGATGGTCCTCCATCATGTACACGGCGGCCCTTTCCAATGCCAGCAAGGATCTGGAGGAAGCTGCGATCGTGGATGGAGCCAACATCCTTCAGCAGATCCGGTATGTTCAGCTGCCTGCGATCAAGAATATTATTGTGATCCAGTTTATCCTTCAGGCAGGTAACATCATGAGTATCGGTTTTGAGAAAGCCTATGCGCTGCAGACAGATATGAACCTTCCGGCTTCTGAGATCCTTTCTACGTATGTGTACAGGCTCGGTCTTCTGAACGGCGACTACGGATATTCAACGGCGGTCGGTCTCTTCAACTCGGTGATCAACGTGATTCTTCTTATCTTTGTAAACTGGGTTGTGAAGAAGTTAAACGACGGCGAAGGATTATAAAAGGGGGATTTGATGATGGAAACGAGAAGAAAAATGAAACTCGGAACATCCGACAAGGTCATTCTCGGCGTCGGATATACGCTGCTCGGACTGTTTGTACTGGCAGTATTTGTTCCCCTGGTATACGTGGTGCTGGCTTCTTTTATGGATCCTAATGTGCTGAACAATCAGGGGCTCAGCTTTAACTTTAAAGACTGGACGCTGGATGCCTACCGGCGTGTGCTGGAAAATAACATGATCTGGCGCGGATTTGCAAACTCTTTCTTCTACTCTGCCGCGTTTACTGTGATCTCTGTGTTTGTCACACTGCTGGCGGCGTATCCGATGTCAAAGAAGGAATTTGTGGGACGGAACTTTTTCAATGTGATCTTTGTCATTACCATGTTTTTCGGAGGCGGCATGATCCCAACCTTTATCCTGATCAACAATCTGCACATGGTCAATACGATCTGGGCAATCCTGCTTCCGGGGGCGTTTAATGTATGGAACATGATCCTTGCAAGGACGTATTATCAGTCGGTTCCGACGGAACTCAGGGAAGCATCCGCCCTGGACGGGGCAAGCGAGATCCAGCATTTCTTCAAGATCATGATGCCGGTGTGCAAGCCGATCATCGCAGTGCTGGCGCTCTGGTCTTTCGTGGGAATGTGGAACAGCTACTTTGATGCCATGATCTATCTGAATGATGCAAACCTGCAGCCGCTGCAGCTGGTACTCCGGTCCATCCTCGTGCAGAACACGCCTCAGCCGGGAATGATTGCGGATATCCAGAGCACGGCGGAGATGGCAAAGGTAGCGGAGCTTCTGAAATACGCGACGATCGTTGTATCCAGCCTTCCGCTGTTGATCATGTATCCGTTCTTCCAGAAATATTTTGACAAGGGAATCATGGTAGGTTCCGTAAAAGGTTAGGAGGCTGAGAGAGAATGAAAAAGAGAATCAAGAGACTGACCGGGCTTGGATTGTCCCTTATATTAACCCTGTCCATTTTCGGATGCAGCAGCGGAACCGCGCAGACTGCAGACCTGGATCCGGATACGCCTGTAGAGGATGTCACATTTCCGCTGAAGGAGACGAAAGAACTGTCCTTTATCACCAGCGCTCCGGCAACGACAACCCAGGAGCCCAATGATAAACTGATCTTCCAGAGGCTGGAGAAACAGACAAATGTACATATAGACTGGACCTGTTTTGTGGACGACCAGTTCGCAGACAAGAAAAACCTTGCTCTTGCGCAGTTCGGAAATCTTCCGGACGGACTGTTCACGGCGGGCATGAACGATTATGATCTTCTCCGCTATGCAAAACAGGGGATCATCATTCCTCTGGAAAATCTGATCGACAAATACATGCCGAATCTTCAGGCGGTATTTGAGAAATATCCGGAGTACCGGACCATGGTCACTGCGCCGGACGGTCATATCTACTCCTTCCCGTGGATCGAACAGCTGGGAGAAGGAAAAGAAGCGATCCAGGCCATCGGAGATATTCCGTATATTAATAAGAAGTGGCTGGATTTTCTCGGGCTTGATGTTCCGACAACCACAGATGAACTGGAACAGGTACTGATCGCTTTCCGGGATAATGCGGACGCGCTTGAGAAAGAGTTTAACATTGAGGGAGATGTGATCCCCATGTCGTTTATCATCAACAATGGCGATCAGGATCCGGCGATCCTGATCAATGGATTCGGGGAAGGCTATGGAGACACGGGAGACCATTTCGCGGTGACAGATGACGGAGAAGTGATCTATACGACAGTACAGGAAGGCTACAAAGAAGGAATTGAATGGCTCCATTCTCTTGTGGAACAGGATCTTGTAGACCCCGAGGCGTTTACACAGGAGTGGTCAACCTATGTGGCAAAAGGAAAGAATCACAGATATGGTCTCTGCTTTACATGGGATATCGCTAATATCGATAATTACGATGACTATGTCATGCTCCCGGCTCTGGCGGGGCCGGACGGTCTTGTAAATATAACAAGACAGAACGGGAGCGAGACCAGTGGTTTCGACAGAGGAAGATGTGTGCTGACCACGAGCTGCCGGGATACGGCGCTTGCGGCGGCGTGGATCGACCAGATGTACGCGCCCCTTCAGTCCATCCAGAACAACTGGGGAACCTACGGGGAAAAGGACGCGGACAATATTTTTGAGATGAGCACAAACTCAGAGGGAGGAAAGATGCTGAAGCATCTGGATCTGGGGGACGCCTCACCGGTAGAGGTAAGGCAGGCGCAGTCGGTCAACGGACCGCTGGCGGTGCTGAATGATTACTATAATGTCTATGTGACCCAGCCCGATGATGCAAAGTGGCGTCTGGACAATATGCATGAGACTTACCTGAAAGACATGCACAGCAAATATGTTTACCCCAACGTGTTCATGAGCATTGACGACACCAACAGAGTGTCACAGCTGGATACGGATATCAAGAAATACGCCGAGCAGAAGAAGGCAGACTGGATCTTAAACGGCGGCATCGAGGAAGAGTGGGATTCCTATCTACAGAAGATGGAGGATTACGGACTCTCAGAGTATCTTGCCATCAAGCAGAAATATTTTGACCAGTATCAGGAATCTCTGGCAGAAATGAATGAAGACGCATCTGCGGAGGCAGCTGCAGGAAATTAAAGAAAGGAACAGGTTGAACATGACAAGTCAGACACTGCGTGAAGCGAGAAAATACGAAGAAGCTTCTGAAAAAATGATAAAGAAAGAGGAACGCCCGGATTTCCATCTGTCTACACGTACTGGCTGGATGAATGATCCAAATGGTTTCTCTTACTATAACGGACAGTACCATATGTTTTATCAGTATTATCCTTACGAGGCGAGATGGGGGGCCATGCATTGGGGACATGCGGTGAGCAAAGACCTTCTGCACTGGGAATACCTCCCTGCGGCCCTGGCGCCGGATGAGGCTTATGACCGGGACGGATGTTTTTCCGGGAGCGCGGTGACGCTCCCGGACGGAAGGCATCTTCTGATGTATACAGGAGTCCTGGATGAGCGTCAGCAAAACGGCGGCGTCTGCGGCGTACAGACACAGTGTCTTGCCGTGGGAGACGGAGTAGATTATGAAAAGTATGAGGGAAATCCGGTCCTGAGTGAAAAAGATCTGCCGGAGGGCTCAAGCCGGTATGACTTCCGGGATCCGAAGATGTGGCAGAGAGAAGACGGCACTTACTGCTGTGTCGTGGGGAACCGTCCGGCGGACGGGAGCGGACAGATCCTGCTTTATACCAGTCCGGACGGATTTCACTGGAACTTCAAGAGTGTACTCGCGGCCAACCACAACCGTTTCGGCAAGATGTGGGAGTGCCCGGACTTTTTTGAACTGGACGGGAAATGGGTCCTTCTGACAAGTCCGCAGGATATGCTGCCGGAAGGATTTGAATATCATAACGGAAACGGAACGCTCTGCATGATCGGAGAGTACGACGAGGAAACCGGAACATTTTCGGAACATCATGATCAGGCAATTGACTATGGCATTGACTTCTATGCGCCCCAGACCGTTCTGACTCCGGACGGCCGCCGGGTGATGATCGGCTGGATGCAGAACTGGGATGCCTGCAGCCTTCGCTCTCCGGAGGAAAAGTGGTTCGGACAGATGAGTCTTCCAAGAGAGCTCTTTATAAAAGACGGCCGTCTTTACCAGAGACCGCTGAGAGAACTGGATGCAATGAGGAGAAACAAAGTGGAATACCACAACGTCACTTTCTCTGATGTAATCAGTCTGAACGGAATCAGGGGAAGAAAAGTGGATATGGAACTGACTCTGCGTCCGGGCGAGGGGGAGAAGCTTTATCAGAAGTTTGCGCTGCGCTTTGCCCAGGATGAGAAGTACCAGACGGCGATCAGCTTCCGCCCCCATGAGTCGGTCCTCAAGGTGGACCGGAAATTCTCCGGCTCAAGAAGAGCGATCATCCACCAGAGGAGAAGTCTTGTGAACAGCACAAACGGGGAACTGAAGATGAGAGTGATCCTGGACCGGTTCAGCGTGGAAGTCTTTGTAAACGACGGGGAACACGTCCTGACAGCGACCATGTATACGGATCAGTCAGCGGACGGGATTTCCTTCTTCGCAGACGGAACAGTGAATATGGATGTGGTGAAATATGATCTGGTTTGAAACAAATATGTGAATAAGAATACAGAGAGTCCGCAGTTGTTATCGGAAGGATAATGGCTGCGGACTCTTTGATGGCTGCTGTGCAGGAGCCTACCCCTTCAACAGTCCGTCGATCATTCTTGACGCCTCGCTTCTGCTGATCGTCTCAGGATCCCATTGGAGGGATGCGCCTTTCTTGCGGATCAGGCTTTCCAGAAAGGCAATCTGCTTCGGCGTGGCGGGCTGAGGCTTCTTTATTTTATAGGTGAGCTGCATGGGCTTGAAAAGTTTAGGATCCTCCGCCTCAAAATAGTGCGCCAGAGTCTGGTACAGCTTTGCTGTGGCGAGGGCATCGTGGTATGCCCGGTGAGCGGCTTTGTTTTCAATGTGATAATATGCACAGAGTCGCCCCAGACTCTTGGAGTCCAGATCTTTGTGAACCTTGCGGGCAATCTTCAGCGTATCAATGCCCATTTTTTCGAAAGGCAGATTGTCTATGGCAGCCCCGGCCTTCATAAAGCTGTAATCGAAAGCGATGTTATGTCCTACCAGGACGTCGTCCTCGCAGAAGTCCAGGAAATCTGAGATCACGGCTTTCCTCGGGCGGGCGTCTGCGACCATCTCATTGGTGATTCCGGTCAGGTCTGTGATCGTGGCGGAAACCGGTGAGACGGGGCGGATAAACTCCATGAATCGATCCGCTACTTTTCCCTCACGCACCTTCAGAGCCCCGATCTCGATGATCTCGTTTTCCTGGGGATCCAGTCCTGTGGTTTCAAGGTCAAATGCGATGTATGATTTCAGCATTGCTGTATGTACTCCTTTGTAAAAACTTCTATGCGGACAGTATAGTACATTTTGAGGGAAAAGAGTAGAAAAAAGATGAAAAAATGCAAAGCAGTCCGTGTCCGCGAAATTCTGTGAGAGAAGAGCGGCGGATTCAGGCTGCTTTGCCTGATATAGTTTTCTGAGAGTGAGATGTCTGCATCAGAGATATTCCTGGAGTTTTTTCATCAGTTCTTCTTCTGTGTGTATGATCTTCTGCGTGAGGGCAGAGGCTTTTCTGTCGGCGTTTCCATACCGGTTTGCCTTCTCGCCGAGAGTCTTGATGCCCATATTGCATCCGTCCATGAGCAGCTTTGCAACCTGTGAGTTGCTGCTGTCCATGGTCAGTTTGATCCCGGTGGTGAACCAGGAAAACGTGGTCGCCATGATTCCCGGTTCTTTTTCAGGCTTTCCGGCCTCTTTCAGGAGGGAAGCTGCCTCATCCTCGAGCTGGCGGTGCTTTTCTGTGTAATCGTCGATCAGACGGAGCAGGTTCGTATCCTGAACGTACTCTCTGACCTGTCCGAAACTGTCCACTGCCATCCTGCATCCGGAGCTGCATTCCTCCAGAAGTTTTCTTGTCTGTTCATCCATCTGTGATATCCTCCTTGAAATAGTGGAT
>DWVT01000124.1 GCA_019120075.1 Candidatus Mediterraneibacter excrementigallinarum | reverse complement strand
AGAAATGTGATTGCCGGCAAAATTAACAATTCCAAATGCCTTACTCATATTACTCTTCCCCCTTTACACGTTTTGCAACAAGCTCGATATTTTCGCTGTCAGCGCTGCCGACAACGGCGTTCTTTCCGATCCTGATCCCGTCGGCTACAAGGGCACGCTGTACAACAGCGCCTTCCTCTACAACAGCGCCGGGCATCAGGACACTGTCAATAACTTTGGCGCCTGCAGCGACCTTGCTGTCCGTGAACAGAACAGAATTCTTTACTGTTCCGTCGATCACGCAACCCTGAGTGACGAATGCCCTGTCGATCACGGCATCCGGTCCTACATACTGGGGAAGTGATACAACGTCCTCGGTATAGATCTTCCATGTCGGGTCGTTGAGATCGAGCTCGTTGTTCTTGTCCAGAAGATCCATATTTGCCTCCCAGAGGGAATCAATAGTTCCTACGTCTTTCCAGTATCCTTTGTATTTGTATGCGAACAGGTTCTTTCCGTCGTTCAGAAGAGTTGGGATGATATCTTTTCCGAAGTCATGGTTGGAATCCGGATTCTTCATATCAGCCATCAGAAGTTTACGCAGAAGCTTCCAGTTGAAGATATAGATACCCATGGAAGCCAGGTTGCTCTTCGGCTTTTCCGGTTTCTCCTCAAATTCAACGATACGTCCTGTCGCCTCATCCGTATTCATGATACCAAAGCGGCTTGCCTCCTTCATCGGAACTTCGATGACGGCGATGGTGGCATCCGCGTTGTTCTCCTTGTGATAAGCCAGCATCTTTGCATAATTCATCTTGTAGATGTGGTCACCGGAAAGAATCAGCAGATACTCCGGGGAGTAGGTATCGATAAAGTCGATGTTCTGAGAAATCGCGTCTGCCGTGCCTCTGTATACATCCAGGTTTGCATCCGCTTTTTCACGGGGAGGAAGAACATAAACTCCGCTGTCTTTTGCATCAAGACCCCAGCGCCTTCCGGCTGCAACATAGCTGTTGAGGAGAACAGATTCGTACTGCGTCAGAACTCCGACCACGTCGATTCCACTGTTTGCACAGTTGCTGAGCGGAAAATCGATGATACGATATTTACCGCCATATGAAACGGCAGGTTTAGCTACCTTTTTTGTCAGTTCATGCAGACGAGTTCCTCGGCCACCAGCCAAAATCATAGCTAACATGTTATTTTGCTTCATAGTGAGCCCTCTCTTTCATTTTACTGAATTATATTATACAATTTTTTTGTTTATATTTCCACATTTTTGTGCGAAAAAACGGAGTTTTGTATGTGGATTATAGGTAAAATTATTGTAAAGTACAGAAGTTGTTCAGACCCTGTGAATAAGTTTTGGGTATATTACAAGAAAATTCAGAATAAAGGGTCGAAAAAGGGGTTGCAGGAAGCAGAGAAAAATATAAATTCTTTTGTGCATTTTAGGGATTGACAATAAAAATTATGTTTTATACTATACTGTTAGTTACCGAACAAAACAAGGAGAGCATATGTATTATGGAGAGGAAGAAGATCCGTGACCCCGCTCAGGATGATGTGGGAAGACTGGTCAATATGATCTCCCACCAGCTGAAAAGACAGTTGTGTTTTCATGAGGAGGAGAGCGAATTGACGAATATGCAGAAAAGGGTTCTGCATTACATTCTGTTCCAGAGCATGGACAAAGATATCTACCAGAAAGATATCGAGAAAGAGTTTAAGATCCGCCGGTCCACGGCAAGCGGGATCCTGCGGCTCCTCGAGAAAAACGGCTTTGTCGCCCGTGAGAATGTAGAGTGGGATGCAAGGCTGAAGAAGCTTGTCCCCACGGAGAAAGCGGAAGGAGTCCGGGAGGAGATTCTTTCAAACATACGCTATGTGGAAAAGATCCTGAGACAGGGGATTTCGGATCAGGATATGGAGACCTGCCGGAGAGTCCTGGAGCAGATCTCCGCGAACTTGTCAGGTAATGAGAAAAGATGTAAAGGAGAGGAGATAACAGACCATGAATAGGAAATTACTCCGTTCTGTACGTGAGTACAAACGGCAATCATTTCTGACTCCGGTGCTCGTTGCGCTGGAGGTGCTGATGGAAGTGCTGATACCGCTTTTGATGGCGAACATCATTGACATCGGAATCATGCAGGGGGATATGGGCTACATTGTCAAGACGGGAGTCCTGCTAGTTGTAATGGCTATACTGGCGCTGTTTTTCGGAGCGAAAGCAGGACAGCTCGCGGCGATCGCTTCGGCAGGTTATGCCAAGAACCTCCGCCATGATATTTTTTATAAGATCCAGGATTTTTCCTTCGGAAATATCGATCATTTTTCAACGTCAGGACTTGTAACAAGGCTGACTACAGATATTACGAATGTGCAGATGGCATACATGTTTACTATCCGTATGCTTGCCAGAGCGCCGATCATGATCGTTCTGTCTCTGATCATGACGCTGACGATCAATGTGCCGATCGCGATCATGATGCTGATCTCGATTCCGGTGCTGGGCGGAGTCCTTATCTTTATCGCAAAGAAAGCGCACCCGCATTTCATCAAGGTGTTTGATGAGTATGATATCCTGAACAATACGGTGCAGGAAAATGTGAATGCGGCGCGAGTGGTAAAAGCGTATGTGCGCGCTGACCACGAGAATGAAAAGTTTGGAAGAATCTCAAAGATCGTGTTCGATCTCTTCACAAAGGCGGAGAAGATCGTGGCATGGAATTCACCTGTTATGCAGTTTACCGTGTACACGGTTGTGATCGTCATGGTGCTTATCGGAGGCGAAGGAATTATCAATCAGACCATGCAGACCGGAGAGCTGACCAGTGTCATCGTGTATGCGCTCCAGATCCTTATGTCTCTGATGATGGTATCTTTCGTGTTCGTCATGATCATGATCGCAGAGGCTTCCACAGACCGTATCACAGAAGTTCTGGACGAAGTGCCTGAGATGGAAGACGAAGCTGACGCAGTGACAGAAGTGAAGAACGGAGATATTGATTTCGAGCATGTGAACTTCAGTTATTCAGGTAAAGGCGGCAACCTGTCCCTGAAGGATGTGAACCTTCATATCAAGAGCGGACAGATCATCGGTATCATCGGCGGTACCGGAAGTGCCAAGTCTACTCTGGTACAGCTCATTCCGAGACTTTATGATGTGACAGAGGGATGCGTAAAGGTCGGCGGAGTCGATGTGCGTAAGTATAACCTGAAAGACCTTCGTGACCAGGTGTCCATGGTGCTCCAGAAGAACGTGCTCTTCACCGGGAGCATCTATGAGAATATCCGCTGGGGTGACGAGAATGCAAGTGACGAGGAAGTTCAGAGAGTCTGTCGTCTGGCGCAGGCTGACGGATTCATCAATGAATTCCCG
>DWVT01000123.1 GCA_019120075.1 Candidatus Mediterraneibacter excrementigallinarum | reverse complement strand
CCTTTATATCATGATGATCCTTCATGTGTTCTGGTTTAATATCCCGGACACTGTGTCAAAGGTGCTGATCGGCGTCTGCGTGGTCATGATGGCGATCTCCCTGGTGCTCTATGGAAGACATAATCTGAAGGCGCTGGGACAGGAAGAAAAGAATACGGAAGGTTAATCCGTTTTATTTCATTATCTTAAACAGAGAGAAGATAAAGGACTATGTCAGTAACATAATTCCCGTTTTCTACAGTGGTCTGCATTGTTCCGGAATATTTCTTTACGGTCTCTTCCACATTTCTCAGACCAATGCCGTACTGCGGCACAGTCTCTGCGCTGCAGGGATTGCTCACGTGCAGAAAGAGGTTTCCCTGCTGCCATGTGACAGACAGTGTAATGACCGGATGATTCATATTGACAAGGTTAGACTGTTCCGCTCCGGCAGGAGTCGTATGCCCATCCGTGGTCAGGACAGCATGTATCGCATTGTCCAGCAGATTTCCAAGGATCGTTACGGTGTCGGAGAAGGGAAGAGCCATGTTCTGAGGAACGGAGAGGGCAGGAGAGCAGTCGATCCCTTTCTCTTTCATTTCATTCAGCTTCATATTCAGGACCGCATCAAATCCCGGATTTCCCGTGGAGATCACCTGCTCCGTCTGACCGATGAGATCGGAGGCGGAGTGAAGATAGTCCAGGAGTTCTTCCTGGCTGCCTTTGCTGTACAGCAGAAAGATGGTGTTCAGGTGATTTTTCATATCATGCCGTATCCGACGGATCTGTTCATGGGATTCTATCATATCTTTATAATGCTTTTCCTGAAAACAGATCTGCTGTTTTAACAGCTGCCTTTCATTCTCCCTTTGGAAAAAAACAGTAAACCGGCGCATAAACACAAGCAACGCAAGATCAATGAAGAGAAAAGTTGTCTGTATGACCAGGTGGCAGAGATCTTTCATTGGTCTGGGTACAGCATTTCCGTTAAGGAGAACGATCAGCGTTCCGGAACTTGCGAAGCTGAAGATCGGAATAAAAAGGAAAATGATCCACAGTGACAGCGGAAGATCAGTTGAAATATTTCTGCACCACCTGAGACAGAAGAAAAGGACCAGCCAGATGACAACATGGACAATGAGAAGATATGTCATGACCCAGTGGCTGAATTTAGGAAGCATATTTGTAAAATCATTGAGTATCATCAGGCAGGAAAAGAGGATTGAGAACAGCCAGATCTCGAAAAAAAGTTTCTTTTTCAGATTTTTCGGATAAAAGGGCAGGAGCAGCCAGCTTGCCGGGACAACGTACATGGAATTCTCAAATCTTGAAGGGAGCAGCATAAGGATCGCGATCAGAAATGCGGCAAAAAGAGCGCAAAACTGACGCCCTTTCCTGATACGCCCGTAGAGTTGTTCTCTCAGTTCCCAGAGCAGCACCATATCTACCACGCAGAGAAAGATGTTAAGTATGATGTCCTGATTGCGATAGTACATTATTGCAGCGACCTCCATTTTATATATTCCAGATGCTTCTGACGAACCAGTGGGCGGTATTTCCGGCTCATCGGGATGGATTCTCCGGATTGAAGGAGAATTTCCGTATCACGGATGCTATGGATATATTCCATATTGACGAGATAGGAAGCATGAGTGCGGACGAATAGCAGCGGGTTCAGGCTTTTTGTGATTTCATTGAGCTTTCCATAGAAAGAGTAAGTTTCGTTCACTGTATGAAGCATGAGCCTGCGCAGACGGGATTCAAAATACACGATCTCCTGAAACGGGATCTGATATCGATCCCGGTCTATGTGAAAACAAAACAACTCGCCGCGGTCAGTCAAATAGTTGATCGCATCTGTAAGCGCTTTTTGGAACACTTCTTTCTTAACAGGTTTGGTTATAAAGCGGTAGGGCAGAGTCTCAAAAACCTGATATACATATTCTTTGTAGTCTGTGATATAGATAATGAGAGCGTAGGGATCCTTTTCTCGGATCGCAGCTGCGGTCTCGATCCCTGAGATGCCGGGCAGTGAGATATCCATGAAATAAAGAGAAAATCTTTGTTTCCCATCAGACAGATAATCAAGCAGTTCCTCACCGTTGGAAAACACTTCCAGCGGGCAGTTATCAAGTATTTCAGAGATATAGTTTTCTATCTGTGCCTGGACAGGAAGACTGTCCTCGCAGATTCCAATGGTGACCATGTATTGAGCTCCTTTTCAAGAATCGGGCAGGATTTATATGATTCCAGTATAGTTCTTTTATACGGCCATGACAAGCAGATCCGGACGTCAAAAATGACAGATACAGATACCGGAAATGACAGCTTTGATCTTCCCGGCTTTTTCCCTGGTATGATAGGTGTGAACGGAGACAAAGGCATACTGCAATGTCTGGAAGATCCAGAGAGAGGAGCTGATAAAATGAGCGAAAAAAGAAGGGTGATACTGTGGACCTGTCTGGCGGCGGGACTGTTCTGTATGGAATTGATACTGATCAGTCTGACACCGCTGGCAAAAATCGGAAATGGAACACGTTTTGGGAGCAGCGGCATGTTTTATAATCTTTATATGGGCGGAGGAAGCTATCTGATCCCACTGGCACTCTATTGTATGAATGTCAGAGCAATGAAGTATGTCATCGGTTGCGTGAACGGACTCTGGCTGATCTGCCATCCGGTGATTGCGCTGATCTGTTTTGGGGCAATGTCACTGACGGGGCTGTTTAAAATGTCTTATGGCTTTCTGGATACAGTGAGTCTTCTCACTGCAGGAATGTTTGCCCTGTGCAGCTTTACGGTCGGAATCCTGTGGTATCCCATGTGCCGGAAAAAAGCGGTATAAAAAAGATATAAAACAGAGCTCCTGTGGAACTGAACCAGCAGAACTCCGTTTTTTTAAATCAGTCTGGAATTGTCGGAACTGCGCCCGCAGGGATCGGACACACGTAACCGGATCTGGTATTCTTCTCAAATTCCGCACGTGCCTGAGCCAGAAGCCTGGAATCTTCGAAAAGATCTACTGCGGAGGCGGCCAGCACTTTCGCTGCACACACAGCCGCCTTTTTTCCAATGGACGTGCCGTCGCAGGAGACATTCTGCCAGCTGTGTCCCGGGCATCCGTTAGGCCATGCTGCAACATGGATCTGAGCTGTGGGAGTAAGCCAGCTTACATCGCCAACGTCCGTTGATCCCGCGGTGAAAGCTTCCCCCTGGTAGAGGGGACAGAGAAAATCATTCATTGCATGTCCGGCTTCTTTCTGAAGACGTATTACTTCCTCACGCAGGTCAGCGTCATTCTCAGCTCCGAATCCGGGAACATGATCGTTCCCTCTGTAAGTCTGCGCCAGTTTATCAGCAAAATCCAGTTCCTCCGGGGTGTGTTCCGGAACACCGATCTCTTTGAAATTGCGGTACAGAACACTTTCCAGAGAATGATTGCTGACCGTATCCGCCAGCCCGTCGATGAATTTCCGCTCTACTGTAGTGTCTGTCATCAGTGCGGCTCCCTCTGCAATCCGGTCGACTCTTGCCTGAAGTTCTACAGCTTCCGCCACATGGTTGGAGCGGATCATATAGAGCACGCTGGCCTTTGGCTGGACAACATTAGGGCTTACCCCGCCGGCGTCTGTGATGGCATAGTGGATCCGTGCTCTGTCACTCATATGTTCCCGGAGGAACTGGACGCCGATATTCATTAATTCTACCGCGTCAAGAGCACTGCGGCCCATCTCGGGAGCGCCTGCCGCGTGGGATGCAACGCCGGTAAATTTGTACTGTATCTGGATACAGGAGTTGGATGAGCCTGTCCGGACTTCATTCACATCCTCAGGGTGCCAGGTCAGCGCGGCGTCCAGTGATTTCCACAGCCCGTCTCTGGCCATAAAAGCTTTGGCTGCACCCCCTTCCTCACCGGGACAGCCAAAGAGGATCACAGTGCCTTCACGGCCGGTTTCTTCCAGATAGGCTTTTACGCCGAGCACGGCACCGAAAGCCCCGGCTCCCAGCAGATTATGTCCGCAGCCGTGCCCGCAGCCTCCGGGAACGATCTCCTTTTGCTCCAGGCTTCCAGCTTCCTGGGAAAGTCCGGAAAGTGCATCATATTCTGCCAGGATGCCGATTCTGGGGCTTCCCTGTCCGAAGCTTGCTGCAAATGCAGTGCGGATCCCGCAGATCCCGCGCTCAACCTGAAAGCCCTCCTTTTCAAGGATATCACAGTAGTATGCAGCGGACTGGTCCTCCTGAAGAGACAGTTCCGGATGACTCCAGATATGGTCGGCAGTTTCACGGATCAGGTCCTTTTTTTTCTCGATCTCATTGATCGCAGTCTGTTTTTCTTGTGTCATGATTTGATCCTCCTAATAACATGTTGTTGAGGTCAAATAGAATTTGACCTCTATGATACCGGC
>DWVT01000122.1 GCA_019120075.1 Candidatus Mediterraneibacter excrementigallinarum | reverse complement strand
GGATGAATTTGCTATGGGAAGCACGACGGAGACTTCTTATTACGGACCGACAAAGAATCCGCATAATACGTCTCATGTCCCGGGTGGTTCCTCGGGCGGATCCTGTGCTGCAGTGGCGGCGCAGGAGTGTTTCGGCGCACTGGGGTCAGATACCGGCGGATCCATCCGTCAGCCCAGTTCTTTCTGCGGTGTGGTCGGGATGAAGCCGACCTACGGAACAGTTTCCCGCTACGGGCTTGTCGCATACGGTTCCTCTCTTGACCAGATCGGACCGATCACGAAAGATGTGTCTGACTGCGCGGCATTCCTTGAGGTGATTGCGTCTCATGATCCGAAGGACAGTACTTCCATCCTGAGGGACGACTGCAGGTTTACGGAAGCTCTGGTGGATGATGTAAAAGGAATGAAAATCGGTATTCCGAGAGATTATATGGGAGAAGGTCTTGACGATGAAGTCAGAAAAGCGGTCATGGACGCGGCGAAGGTGCTGGAAGAGAAAGGTGCCGTCGTGGAAGAGTTTGACCTGGGTCTTGTGAAATATGCGATCCCGGCTTACTATACGATCGCATCTGCTGAAGCGAGCTCCAATCTGGAGCGGTTTGACGGAGTGAAATACGGTTACCGCACGGCAGAGTATGAAGATCTGCACAATATGTATAAAAAGACCCGTTCCGAAGGTTTCGGCGCGGAGGTGAAAAGAAGGATCATGCTGGGCTCCTTTGTGCTTAGTTCCGGATATTATGACGCGTATTATCTGAAAGCGCTCCGTGTAAAGGCTCTGATCAAGAAAGCCTTTGACAGTGCATTTGAGAAATACGACATGATTCTGGGACCGGCGGCTCCCACAACGGCTCCCGAGCTGGGTAAAAGCCTGAGTGATCCGCTGAAGATGTATCTGGGAGATATCTATACGATCTCGGTAAACCTTGCCGGACTTCCGGGAATGAGCGTTCCCGTGGGAAAAGACAGCAAAGGTCTTCCGATCGGCATGCAGCTCATCGGAAATGTGTTCCAGGAGAAAAAACTCCTGCGCGCGGCGTACACATATGAGTGCGCCACGGGAAAACAGTTCGAACACGCAGCTGAAATGGATATGGAAGCAGAAACAGCAAAGGAGGCGCACCAGGCATGACAAAACAGTATGAGACAGTGATCGGACTGGAGGTCCATATCGAACTTGCGACAAAGACAAAGATATTCTGCGGGTGCAGCACCGAATTCGGCGGCGCTCCAAATACACATACCTGTCCGGTGTGTACCGGAATGCCGGGGTCTCTCCCGGTTCTGAACAAACAGGTGGTGGAATATGCCATGGCGCTGGGGCTTGCGGCAAACTGTAAGATCACCCAGGTATGCAAATTCGATCGGAAGAATTATTTTTATCCGGATAACCCGCAGAACTATCAGATCTCACAGCTTTACCTGCCCATCGCGCGGGACGGATATGTTGAGATCGAGACGGGAACCGGAAAGAAGAAAGTACGGATCCATGAGATGCATATGGAGGAAGACGCGGGAAAACTGGTCCATGACGAATGGGACGACACTTCTATGGTGGACTACAACCGAAGCGGCGTGCCGCTGGTGGAGATCGTTTCCGAGCCGGATATGCGTTCTGCGGACGAAGTGATCGCCTATCTGGAAAAACTTCGCATGATCGCTCAGTATCTGGGCGTATCGGACTGCAAACTGCAGGAGGGATCCATGCGTGCGGACGTGAACCTTTCAGTGAGAGAGGTGGGAACAGAAGAGTTCGGGACAAGGACAGAGATGAAGAACCTGAACTCCTTCAAGGCTATTGCCCATGCCATTGAGGGAGAGAAAGAACGCCAGATCGAACTTCTGGAAGCAGGGAAGGAAGTGGTCCAGGAGACAAGACGCTGGGACGACAACAAGGAGCATTCCTACGCCATGCGTTCCAAGGAGGACGCTCAGGACTACAGGTATTTCCCGGAACCGGACCTTGTGCCGATCGTGATCAGCGACGAGTGGATCGCTCAGGTGAAGGCGAGACAGCCGGAACTGCGGACTGAGAAACTGGAGAGATACAAGAAAGAATTTGATATTCCGCAGTACGACGCGGAGATCATCACAGAGTCGAAGAAGATGGCAGATCTCTTTGAGGCGACGACAGAAATCTGCGGAAAGCCGAAAAAAGTGGCGAACTGGCTCATGGTGGAGACGTTCCGTCTCATGAAGGATCACGGCATGGAGGCAGACGACCTGAAATTCTCGCCTGCAAACCTTGCGAAGCTGATCGACCTGGTAGATGCGGGGACGATCAACAGTTCCGTGGCGAAGAAAGTGTTTGAGAAAGTCTTTGAAGAGGATGTGGATCCGGAGAAATATGTGGAGGAGAACGGTCTGAAGATGGTCAATGACGAGGGTGCCCTCAGGGAGACTATCGAAAAAGTGATCGAGGCAAATCCGCAGGCGGTCGCAGACTATAAAGGCGGAAAAGAAAAAGCGCTGGGAGCTCTCATGGGTCAGACCATGCGCGCGATGAAAGGAAAGGCGAACCCGGGCATTGTCAGCCAGATGCTCAAGGAGATGCTGCAGGAGTAGGCAGGGATGCGCGGAGCGCCTGAATCCGGCGAGTGATCCTCCGGCACAGCGGATGCCGCACGGAACAGGCCAGGCGCTGCTTGCAAAAACGGGTTTTATATCGTACAATATAGCGTGACACAGCGTTCACAGGGAACTGGAAGAGCGGATCCCTGTGAACTTTTTGCGATACGCCCGGAGGTCGACCGCCGTGCTTGCACGAGCGGGCATCCGACGGGCAAAGGGAAGAACAACGGAGGCAGGAGCCTATGGAAATGATACATGCCGAAGAGCTTGTATATGAATATGATAAGAGAGATGAAGAGGGAAATGTCATCGGTACGAACCGCGCCATAGACGGCGTGGACATTGACGTTCCACAGGGATCGTTCGTTGCGGTGCTTGGGCACAACGGCTCCGGAAAGTCCACTCTGGCAAAGCATATGAACGCGATTCTTGTCCCTACGGGCGGGACCATGTGGGTGGACGGCAGGGACACCAGTGACCCGAATGAACTCTGGAACGTGCGGCAGACAGCCGGAATGGTGTTCCAGAATCCGGACAATCAGATCATAGGTACCGTAGTAGAGGAAGACGTGGGATTCGGCCCTGAAAATCTGGGGGTTCCCACGGACGAAATCTGGAAGAGAGTAGAGGACAGTCTCCGGGCGGTCGGGATGATCGAATACAGGAAGTCCTCTCCCAACAAGCTCTCGGGAGGACAGAAACAGCGTGTGGCGATCGCGGGAGTCATCGCCATGGAACCCAAGTGCATCGTTCTGGACGAACCGACGGCGATGCTTGATCCGAACGGACGAAAAGAAGTGATCCGGGCGGTGGAGAAGCTGCGGAAGGAAAAGAATGTGACAGTGATCCTGATCACACATTATATGGAGGAAGTCATTGATGCGGATCAGGTGTTTGTGATGGATGACGGACATATCGTCATGCACGGGACTCCAAGGGAGATCTTCAGCAGGGTGGATGAGCTGAAGGCGTACCGGATGGATGTGCCCCAGGTGACGATGCTGGCGGAGGAACTCCGGAAGAGGGGGCTTGATCTGCCGAAGGGAATACTGAGAAGGGAAGAGTTGGTAGAAGCCTTATGTCGATTGCGTTAGAACATGTGAATTATGTATACAGTCCGGGAACCGCATATGAAAAGCAGGCGCTCAAAGACGTCAGCTTTGAGATAGAACAGGGACAGTTTGTAGGTATCATCGGTCATACCGGCTCGGGAAAATCCACGCTGATCCAGCACCTCAACGGTCTGGTGAAAGCGACGTCCGGCCGGATCCTGTACGAAGGGCAGAACATTTACGACGAAGGGTATGATATGAGAAAGCTGAGAAGCCAGGTGGGACTTGTCTTTCAATATCCGGAGTATCAGCTCTTTGAGGCGGATGTGCTGAGCGATGTCTGCTTCGGCCCGAAGAACCAGGGACTTTCCCCGGAGGAATGCGAGGCGCGCGCGAAAGAGGCGCTGGAGATGGTGGGATTTCCTGAGAAATATTACCGGCAGTCGCCTTTTGAACTCTCCGGAGGCCAGAAAAGGCGGGCTGCGATCGCGGGTATCCTGGCGATGCGCCCGAAAGTGCTTGTACTGGATGAACCTACGGCGGGACTGGACCCGAAAGGAAGAGATGAAATCCTGGATCAGGTCGAGTATCTCCACAGGGAGACAGGGATGACGGTCATCCTTGTATCCCACAGCATGGAGGATATCGCAAGGTATGTGGAGCGCATTATCGTGATGAACCACGGGGAGAAGATGCTGGATGGAAGCCCCAGGGAAGTCTTTTCCCATTATAAGGAGCTGGAAAAGGTGGGGCTTGCGGCGCCCCAGGTGACATATGTGATGCATGATCTCAAGGAGCGCGGGTTTGACGTGTCGCCGGATGCGACCACGATAGAAGAGGCGGCGGATGAGATCATGAAAAGTTTTCAGATGACGAGGAGTTCCAAATGATCAGAGATATAACGATCGGACAATATTATCCGGCACAGAGCCGGATCCACAGGCTGGATCCCAGGGTGAAGATCGTCTGCACCCTTCTGTTCCTTGTGTCCCTTTTTATACAGAACAGTCTCCTGGGATATGTCGTGGCAACGGTCTTCCTGGGATGTGTGATCCGGTTTTCAAAAGTACCGCTGAAGTTTATCGTAAAAGGACTGAAACCGATCGTGATCCTTCTCCTTTTTACTGTGGTCATGAATCTTTTTCTGACCCGGGGCGGAGACACGCTCGTACACTTCTGGATTTTTACGATCACGGAGAGTGGTCTGCGCACATCGGTGCTCATGGCGGTAAGACTGATCTATCTTGTGATGGGATCCTCCATCATGACATTTACCACATCTCCCAACGGGCTGACTGACGGAATGGAAAGTCTGCTCCATCCGCTGAACCGGCTGAATGTGCCGGTCCATGAAGTGGCGATGATGATGTCTATCGCGCTTCGTTTTATCCCGATCCTTCTTGAGGAGACAGACAAGATCATGAAAGCCCAGATGGCAAGAGGAGCGGACTTTGAGTCAGGAAATATCATACAGAGAGCCAAGGCGATGATCCCCATCCTTGTTCCGCTTTTCGTATCTGCTTTCCGCCGCGCCAACGACCTGGCCATGGCAATGGAGGCGAGATGCTATCACGGAGGTGAGGGCAGGACAAAGATGAAACCGCTGAAATATAAGGCGGGGGATATCAGAGCCTATGTCTTCACGGTGCTCTATGTTGTGATCATTTTTGCGGTGGGGAGATTTGTGCCGTTCAGGCTGTGGATCTTCTGACCATTATCATATCAGGAGGATGCGGATGAAACGGATAAAGCTTACCGTGGCATATGACGGGACGGATTACTGCGGGTGGCAGATCCAGCCAAACGGGATCACAGTGGAAGAGGTGCTGAACCGTAAACTCTCGGAACTTACCGGGGAAAAGATCACTGTGATCGGCGCCAGCAGGACGGATTCGGGAGTCCATGCTCAGGGAAATGTGGCGGTGTTCGACTCGGATACATCGATCCCGCCGGAACGGATCGCCTATGCGCTGAACCGGAAGCTGCCCGAGGATATCGTGGTCATCCGTTCGGAGGAGGTTCCTTCGGACTGGCACCCCCGATATCAGGATACGGTGAAGACCTATGAATATCATATCCTGAACAGGGAGATGCCGGACCCGGTGCGGAGGAGAGACACGTATTTTGTCTCCTGGCCTCTGGATCTTGATAAGATGCGCACTGCGGCGGAATATCTGAAGGGGGAGCATGATTTTAAAAGCTTCTGCAATATCAGGACGGATGTGGAAGACACGGTGCGGACGATCTATGATCTGGATATCGTGCGGGAAGGGGCTCTGGTCACGGTGCGTATCCGGGGAAACGGTTTTCTGTACAATATGGTCCGCATCATCGTCGGCACCCTGCTCCGGGTCGGACGCGGGTTTTATACGCCGGAGAAAGTAAAAGAGATCCTTGACGCAAAGGAGCGGACCGCTGCCGGAGTGACGGCGCCGCCCCAGGGACTGGTGCTCGTGAAGATCGAGTATCCCGGATCGGAGCCGCCGTTACAGAAACAGTGACCGGCGATGATTTCTTTGAAGAATGTTTTTTAGCTGATTGACTTTTTCATGGTTCGTTGTTAGTATTAATTTAACCGATTGACTGCCCCCGGATTCGGGGGCATTTGACTGGTATTATGTAATTGAAGGAGGCAACAGCCATGATGAAAATCTATGAGGCAAAGGATTATCAGGAAATGAGCAGAAAAGCGGCGAACATCCTGTCCGCTCAGGTCATTCTGAAACCGGATTGTGTCTTGGGGTTAGCAACCGGTTCCACACCGATCGGTACATACGATCAGCTCGTAGACTGGTACGAGAAAGGAGACCTTGACTTCAGCCAGGTGCGTACAGTGAACCTGGATGAGTACAGAGGCCTGGAGAGAACAAACGATCAGAGTTATTATTATTTTATGCATGAGCATCTGTTTGACCGGGTCAACATTGATCCGGCCAATACGAACGTACCGGACGGAACGGAGCCGGACGCGGAAAAAGAATGTGAGAGATATGAAAGACTGATCGAATCTATGGGCGGAGTTGATATCCAGCTCCTCGGACTTGGTCATAACGGACATATCGGATTTAACGAGCCGGATGCTTCTTTTGCGCAGAAAACACACTGTGTGGATCTTACAGAGAGTACGATCGAGGCGAACAAGAGATTTTTCGCATCCGCAGATGACGTTCCGAGACAGGCGTATACAATGGGCATCGGAACGATCATGCGCGCAAAGAAGATCCTTCTCGTGGTAAACGGGGAGGCGAAAGCAGACATCGTCGCGAAGGCATTTTTCGGACCGGTGACACCGGAAGTACCGGCGTCAATCCTCCAGTTCCATAACGACGTTGTCATCATCGGCGACAGCGCTGCTCTGTCAAAGATACCGAGATAAGATAATATAAGATATGGACTATGGTCCGGGAGGATCCAGGAAGTTTCAGATGTCCTGGATCCTCCCGGATTGCATTTTACAAATATTAACATTTTATGAAAAAAATAAATAAAAAATAAAATAAATCGTTGACTTTATTGTACATTTTTGATATAGTCACATTATGAATTAAATAGTACTGGATTGTTACTGTAAGGCAGGCAAAACCAAATTTTATGAGCAGAAGAAGTATGTTTATAAGGTTTGGTTTTTTTGTTCCTTGGGAAGGTCGAACATGGTTATAGAAAAGGTGATCAACAATAATATTGTCTCAGCCTATGACGAAGACGGAAGAGAAGTAGTCATCATGGGGCGGGGAATCGGGTTTGGCGTGAAACCGGGAGCCAGGATCCGGGAATCGAAGATCGAGAAGATATTCCGGATCGAGAGCCGCAGCGTGGCGGAACAGCTGAAAGAGCTGCTGGCTCACATGCCCCTGGAACATGTCCAGATATCCGACGATATTATTTCATTTGCCAAAAGTACATTGAAGTTAAAACTGAATCAGAGTATTTACGTGACTCTGACAGATCATATCAATTTCGCGATCGACAGGTATAAAAAAGGGATCAACCTTGAAAACGCGCTCCTCTGGGAGATCAAACGCTTTTATCCCCAGGAATACGAACTGGGAGAGTATTCGATCAGACTGATCAGAGACAGACTGCATGTGGATCTGCCGGAAGACGAGGCGGGATTTATCGCGCTTCATTTTGTAAACGCGGAGTACGGCACGGATATCCGTGATGCGCTGCATTTCCCGAATCAGATGAAGGATATCCTGGCGATCGTGACGAAAGAGCTGGGGATTGAACTTGACGAGGGAACCCTCCATTATGAGCGGTTTATCACTCATGTAAAGTTCCTGCTCCAGAGAGTATACCGCAAAGAGCTTCTCCCGAATGAGGAGAATGAGCTTGCGGAGATGATGAAGGTGAAATATCCGAAAGAATATGCCTGCAGTGAGAAGATTGCAGAGTATATAGAGAAAACGGCAAACTGTAAACTGTCCGGAGAAGAGATCATGTATCTCTCGATCCATATCCGGCGTGTTGCCATGGCAGAAGAATAGGAGGAATCGAATGTTCAGTTTTTTTAAGAAGAAAGAGACCAGATTTGTGCTGGGAGCTCCTGCAAAAGGGAAGGCTGTGCCGCTCAGTGAAGTGAGCGATCCCACGTTTGCGGAAGAGATGCTGGGGAAAGGAATGGCTGTGATCCCGTCAGAAGGAAAGATCTACGCACCGGCTGACGGAGAGGTCGGAATGGTGTTTGATACCCTCCACGCAGTCAGCATGACAGCGGCGGATTCAGGAGCAGAGATCCTGATCCATGTGGGGATCGATACGGTCCAGATGAAAGGGGAAGGATTTACAGGACATGTGAAAGCCGGAGACCGTGTAAAGAAGGGACAGCTCCTTCTGGAAGTTGACCTTGAGAAGGTAAAGGCGGCGGGATATGATCCGATCACCCCGATGCTTGTCTGCAACACGACGGATTATGCTTCCGTGGAAGGATTGACCGGAAACGATGTGAATCCGGGAGATGACGCGGTCGTCATCCAAAAATAAGACTGGTTTTAGCCGATGGAGAGATCGGTTGAAATAGAAAAGGGATTAACTGAATGAGAGGATTCAAGAAGGAGGAAATCACATGAAGTTTTTACAGAAATTAGGGAAATCATTGATGCTTCCCGTGGCGTGTCTGCCTATCTGTGGTATCCTGATGGGTATCGGATACGCGCTTTGCCCGGCAACCATGCAGGGCGGTGACGTAACGGGAATTGCACAGCAGATCGGTTACTATCTGGTAAAAGCAGGCGGAGCCCTCATTGACAATATGGCGATCCTGTTTGCCATCGGTATCGGTGTAGGCATGTCCGAGGATAATGACGGTACAGGCGGTCTTGCGGCGCTGGCGTCCTGGCTGATGATCACAAACCTGCTGTCAACAGCAAACGTTTCGGTTATCCGGACGCTGTCTGAGGATGCAACTCTTGCGTTTGACAAGATCCAGAACCCGTTCATCGGTATCATCGCAGGTATCATCGGAGCAATGTGCTACAATAAATTCAAAGGTACAAAGCTTCCGGACTTTCTGTCATTCTTCAGCGGAAAGCGCTGTGTTGCGATCGTTGCCGGCGTTGTATCGATCATCGTATCCGTAGTGCTTCTGTTCGTTTGGCCGATCCTTTTCGGCGCGCTGGTGGCACTGGGAGAAGGTATTGCAAATCTGGGTGCAGTTGGAGCCGGACTCTACGCGTTCTTTAACAGACTGCTCATCCCGTTCGGTCTGCATCATGCGCTGAACAACGTATTCTGGTTCGACACCATCGGACTTGGCGACCTGACCCACTTCTGGGCAGGAGATACATCCGCAGATGTTACATGGAGCCTTGGTATGTACATGTCAGGATTCTTCCCGTGTATGATGTTCGGTATCCCGGGCGCGGCTCTTGCTATGGTACATACTGCAAAGAGCAATAAGAAGAAAGTTGCCATCGGTCTTGTTACTTCCGCGGCGATCGCAGCGTTTGTCTGCGGCGTTACAGAGCCCTTCGAGTTCGCATTTATGTTCCTTGCACCAGGACTCTATGTGGTCTATGCTCTGCTGTACGCGATCTTTACAGTGATCACTGTACTGGTAGGATTCCGCGCAGGATTCAGCTTCTCCGCCGGACTGACCGACCTTGTATTCTCTGCACCCCTTCCGGCAGCGCAGAACACATGGATGATCATCCCGCTGGGTATCGCGGCGTTCATCGTATTCTACGTGGTATTCCGTTTCGCGATCGTGAAATTCGATCTGAAGACACCGGGACGCGAGGATGACGATCAGGATGAAGAGAAGAAAGTTGTACTTGCAAATGACAACTTTACAGAAGTTGCATCTATCATTCTGGAAGGAATCGGCGGAAAAGAGAACGTGACTTCCATCGACAACTGTATCACAAGACTTCGTCTTGAGATCAAGGATTACACCAAGGTTGATGAGAAGAAGATCAAATCCGCAGGGGTTGCAGGAGTGATCCGCCCGGGCAAGAACTCTGTTCAGGTTATCGTAGGAACAAAAGTTCAGTTCGTGGCAGATGAGTTCAAGAAACTCTGCAAATAAAAAATGAATAAGAACAGATAATCCCTTTAGAACGGGGCGCGGCCGGGAAAGGCTGCGCCCTGTTCTGCTCTGTGATGTTTTGCAGGGAGAGAATCTCAGGGATTTTGAGAGGGAATCTGAGAAACTTTGCTTCTTGACAAAACTAGCCTGATGGGCTAAGATTGCTACATATGAGACAGGCTTTGAAGGGAAGAAGTAGAGACAGCTGTGAAAACAGAAAGCAGCCGGCTGATGAGAGGCGCGTGATAAGCTGTTTTCGAATACATCCCGGAGCTTCGCACCGAAGCATTTTCAAGTTGTCCGGACACGGAAGAAATGTGAGTAGGCTGCGACGGAGAGGAGCACGTTATAGCTTCGATGAGGCTGACAGAGTAACTGAGACAGTGAATCGTCAGTGAATTAAGGTGGTACCACGGTCAGATATCCGTCCTTATTGCGATGAGCAGTAAGGACGGTTTTTATTTACAGGAAAGCGGCTGAGGTTTTCCTGAATCTGGCAGTGAGTTTGCAAAAAAAAGGAGAGGAAAGATGGGAATTTACGAAGAACTTCAGGCGAGAGGTCTGATCGCCCAGGTGACGGACGAGGAGAGGATCAGAGATCTGGTGAACAACGGAAAGGCAGTGTTCTATATCGGGTTTGACCCGACAGCGGACAGCCTTCATGTAGGACATTTCATGGCACTGTGTCTTATGAAACGTCTTCAGGAGGCGGGCAACAAGCCCATCGCCCTGATCGGAGGCGGAACAGGATATATCGGGGATCCGTCAGGAAGGACTGATATGAGGAGCATGATGACTCCGGAGCAGATCCAGCACAACTGCGACTGTTTCAAGAAACAGATGAGCAAGTTTATTGATTTCTCTGAGGGAAAGGCTCTGATGGTCAACAATGCGGACTGGCTCCTTGATCTGAACTATATCGAGCTGCTCCGTGAAGTGGGCCCGCATTTTTCAGTCAACCGGATGCTGACGGCAGAGTGCTATAAACAGAGGATGGAGCGGGGACTGAGCTTCCTTGAGTTCAACTATATGATCATGCAGGCGTATGACTTCTATGCACTGTTCCAGAAATACGGCTGCAACCTTCAGTTCGGAGGAGACGATCAGTGGAGCAACATGCTGGCGGGAACAGAACTGATCCGAAGAAAACTGGGTGAAGACGCAGGAGCCATGACGATTACTCTTCTGCTCAACTCAGAAGGAAAGAAGATGGGAAAAACTCAGTCCGGCGCTGTGTGGCTTGACCCGGAAAAGACGTCTCCGTTCGATTTCTATCAGTACTGGAGAAATGTGGCAGATGCGGACGTTCTGAAATGTATCCGCATGCTGACATTCCTTCCGCTGGAAGAAATCGATAAGATGGATTCCTGGGAAGGCTCCCAGCTTAATACGGCGAAAGAGATCCTTGCCTACGAGCTGACCAAGCTGGTGCACGGAGAGGAAGAGGCAAAGAAGGCGCAGGAGAGCGCGCGGGCGCTGTTCAGCAAGGGAAATGCGGCTGAGATGCCTACGGCTGAGCTCTCAGAGGATGATTTCGAAGACGGCAGCATCAATATCCTGACCGTGCTCGTAAAGAGCGGTCTTGTGCCGTCCAGATCAGAAGCAAGACGTGCAGTGCAGCAGGGCGGCGTCACAGTGGACGGCGAGAAGGTCGGCGATATCAACGCTGCATTTACAAAAGATGACCTTGCCGGCGATGGAAAGATCATCAAGAAGGGGAAGAAAAATTTCCGCAGAGTTGTAGTAAAATAAAGGATGGTGTCTTATGGGATTTAAAGAGGTAAAAGCAGAAGAACTGCAGTTCAACCCGTTCACTAAGATCGGGAAAGAATGGATGCTGGTCACGGCAGGCGATGAAGAAAAGCATAATACGATGACAGCCAGCTGGGGTGCCCTCGGGATCATGTGGGGAAAGAATGTGGTCTCAGTATATCTCCGTCCACAGCGCTATACAAAAGAGTTTGTTGACAACGGAGAGAAATTTACGGTTTCGTTCTACAGCGAGGAGCACCGCAAAGCGCTCAATATCTGTGGTTCCAGATCGGGACGCGACTGCGATAAGGAGAAAGAAGCGGGGCTGACGCCGTACTACACGGACGGGACTACAGCCTTTGAAGAGGCGGAGATGATCTTTGTCTGCAGGAAACTCTACAGCCAGCCCATGGGTCCGGAATATTTTACGGCGGACTGGATCGATGAGAAATGGTATCCGGAGAAAGATTATCATGTGATGTACATGGCGGAGATCGAGAAAGTCCTTGTAAAAGAATAGAGCAGAGATGCAGGAGAGACGGTAAGAAAATAACAGTGCCGCGGAAACGATCCGGTTTCCGCGGCACTGCCTTTTTATATGTTTCTTATTTTTTATAACGCTTTCAGATACTGTATGCTGTACGGAGGCATTACGAGCTGGCCGTTCAGAGTAACCGTTTCCGGTGCAGTTTCTGTCTGCTGAAATTCCTCTGATTCAGGTTCGCCGGTTTTTTCTCCCGGTTCGGCCGTGCCGGCTTTTGCCTCTTTTTCTGCCTCGGCGATCAGGTCCTCGTAAGTTCCCTGAAGTTCTCCGTTCCCTGCGGTATATTCTGAGTCGGAAGCATTGATCGCCACAAGGACGCGCTCGCTGTCAGTTTTTCTCTCAAAAATGAGCTGATGGTTTGTGATGACAACGTTGCGGTAGATCCCGTTGCAGAGAGCATCGCTTTTCCGGCGGATCTCGATCAGGAGTTTGATCAGATCAGTCAGCTTGTTCGGTTTTGGCTCCTCAAAGCAGGGGCGGAGCGCATAGTCGTTATCAGGCGCTTTTTCGCCTTCCTCTCCCCATTCGCTTCCATAGTAGATACATGGAATGCCAGGCATTCCGAAGAGGATGCCATAGGCGAGGGGGAGGTGGTTCTTGTTGGTGAGGATGCTTGCGATCCTTGTCACATCATGATTATCCACGAAGTTCATCAGATGTTTTCCTCTGTAGAGGCACCACTGCTCCGGGCCATACTGACGGTTCAGGGAATGGGCGATCTCAAACAGGTTCATGCTGTTGAGGCTTGAGAAGATTCCCTTATAGCATTCGTAGTTTGTACAGCTGTGGAGCATCTCGTCATTGACGATCAGGTTATAGTCTCCGAAGAGGACTTCGCCGATCAGGGCAAATCCCGGCTTGATCTCATCGCAGAAACTGCGGAGCCGGCGCATGAAATTATGATCAAGGGAATAAGCGACGTCCAGACGCAGTCCGTCGATCCCGAACTCCTCGATCCACATCTTCACGCAGTCCAGCAGATAGTCAACAACGGCAGGATTCTGAAGATTGAGTTTGACAAGTTCAAAATGTCCCTCCCAGCCTTCGTACCAGAAACCGTCGTTGTATCCGCTGTTCCCGTCAAAGTTGATGATAAACCAGTCTTTGTATGGAGAATCCCATTTTTTCTCCTGGACATCTTTGAAAGCCCAGAAACCTCTTCCTACATGATTGAACACGCCGTCCAGCATGATCTTTACATTATGGTCATGCAGAGTCTGACAGACCTCTTTGAAATCCTCGTTCGTCCCCAGGCGGCAGTCTATCTTTTTAAAATCCCTTGTGTCATATCCGTGATTGTCCGATTCGAAGATCGGGTTCAAGATGATGGAACCGATCCCCAGCTCCTGAAGATATTCCGCCCATTCACCGATCTTGAGAATGCGGTGAGCCGTGACGCCGTCGTTGTGTACCGGCGCGCCGCAGAATCCGATAGGATATATCTGATAAAAAGTTTCGTTGTAAGCCCACATGATTCTAGCACCTTCCTTTTACTTTATTCCCGCGAGCAACGAGCCAAGCGGACATGCCTGCATGTCCATTTGGCGACTGCCGCGAGGGTCTAATATCCCGACGATTGCATCGGGTATTAGACCGACAATGTAAATAGTATAACATAAAAACGGAAAAAAGACAGTTTTTTTATGCAGTTTTTACAAAAAAAGTCCGATTGACAGTGCCATCGCCTGAGATTATACTGGAAGAAAAGCTGGAGCGGAAAATATGATCTATGGAAGGAAGGATTTTAATAATGATGAGATATAAAATAGTAAAGAAAATGTCAATCGTCCTTCTTGCAGGGATGATGACGATGGCTATGGCTCCATGGACGGTGTATGCGGAGACTGCTGAAAATGAGGTGTGCCTGGAAGAAGATCAGGACATAACAGAGGAAGTCTCTCTGATGAATGCGGGCGATAACGGGGAAGCTGCGGCTCCCCAGGGTGAGACGGGCGGTAACGGAGAAGCTGCGGATCCCCGGGATGAGACGTACGGTGATATCCAGGGTGAGGCGGACGACAACAGGACAGATAGTGATCTTCAGGGGGAAACGGACAATAGTGGGACACCTGAGGATCCCCAGGGGAAAACAGATAATGAAGAAGCGGATGGGGAACCTCAGGATACGACGGACCAGGGTGGAATAGATGGAGCTGATCAGTCAGGGGATCAGTCTGGAGAAGCGATTCCGGGAGGCGGAGGTCTGCCGGAAGGAATGCCCGGAGATCTGGGCGGTCTGACAGGCGGCAGCACCGCTCTTTCCCAGGTGGATCCCGCAACAGGGATTGCCGCAGATGCAGATGATAATGTATTTCCGGCCGGGACGCTGTTGTATGTAACGCCGATAGAGAGCGGGGAGAGTTATGATCAGATCAGTACTCTTATGTCCATGATCGCAGATCAGTTCAAAGTATATGATATCCGTTTTATCAACATGATGGATTATTCCATGACAGAGCCGTCCGGGATGGTCAGAATCTCCATTCCGGTTCCGGAGGGATTTGATACGGATCATCTTTCTGTGTCAAAGCTTGGCGAAGACGGGACGAGGACGGAGACAGCCTTTGAGATCGTGGACGGAAAGGCTGTGTTCGAGACGGAGTCCGCAGGGACGTTTCTTATCTCGCAGATGAAGGTCCTGCCGGAGTCGCTTGCGATGACAGAGAAAACAGCGAGAGTAGAACTGACGAAGAGCCCGGCACGTCTCAGCTGCAGCACATCAGGCGCTGCTTTGACGGCGCGTCTGTCCAGCCCGAAGACCGGGGACGACAATGATATCGCAGTATGGGCCGGACTGATGGGAGCGGCAGTCGTGGTTATCCTTGTCTTTGTAGTGGTAAAAAGGAAAAAATAGAAAAAAATCTTGACATGGGATTGACAGAGTAATATAATAGTACAGCGTGAAAAAAGGGAGAAACAGTATACACCATAGCCCCGGAGTGTGCTGATTTCACATAAATACAAGCAAATGTTATCTGATGATTATTTATAGGAGGAACACCCATGAAAACTTATATGGCTAACCCTGACAAGATTGAAAGAAAATGGTATGTGGTTGACGCCGAAGGCTGCACACTGGGACGTCTTGCTTCCGAAGTGGCTAAGGTGCTCAGAGGAAAGAACAAACCGGAATATACACCGCACATCGACACAGGTGATTATGTGATCGTTGTAAATGCAGAGAAAGTAAAAGTTACAGGAAAGAAACTTCAGCAGAAAGTTTACTATAACCACTCTGACTATGTTGGAGGAATGAAAGAGACAACACTTGCCGAGATGATGGCAAAGAAACCTGAGAAGGTTATCGAGCTGGCTGTTAAGGGAATGCTCCCGAAAGGACCTATGGGAAGAGACATGATCAAGAAACTTCATGTATACGCTGGACCAGAGCATGCACATCAGGCTCAGAAGCCGGAAGTTCTGACATTTTAGGTAGAGGTTGAAAGGAGGATATAACAGTGGCTAACGCAAAATACTACGGAACAGGAAGAAGAAAAAAATCAGTAGCAAGAGTATATCTTGTACCTGGAACAGGTAAGATCACAATAAATAAAAGAGACATCGACGAGTACCTTGGACTTGAAACTCTGAAGGTTATCGTTCGCCAGCCGCTCGTTGCGACAGGCACAACAGACAAGTTCGATGTAATCGTAAACGTACATGGCGGCGGTTACACAGGACAGGCTGGAGCAATCCGCCACGGTATCTCAAGAGCTCTTCTTGAGGCAGACGCTGACTACAGACCGGTGCTCAAGAGCGCTGGATTCCTGACTCGTGACCCGAGAATGAAAGAGCGTAAGAAATACGGACTCAAAGCAGCTCGTAGAGCTCCGCAGTTCTCCAAACGTTAATCAAATCGATTGCGAAGATTGCGAAAGAATTCTTATCCCGGAAGTTTCGGCTTCCGGGTTTTTTCAAACAAATCTGAAATCATTTCATACATATGCAGGTCGTTTTGGCAAGAGATAGGCTGCCGGAACGGTTCGATAACCAGAAAAACAATTCTTAAACGTAAGAATCAGGAGAAGAATGCGGTTCAGATATCAGAAAATCCCAAATTAACCGTAAGAACCGTGGCGGGAGTGCGGTTCAGATATCGGAAATTCTAAAATCAACCGTAAGAAGTAGAAGAAGAGTGCGGTTCAGATACCGGAAATTCCAAAATTAACCGTAAGAATCAGCAGAAGGATACAGTTCAGACGCTGAAAATCGTAATTTTAACCGTATTAGATGGGAAAAACTACGGTTTTACAGTCTATAAAGCAATTCACAACCGTAAATCGGTATAAATTCCAGAAGAAGTTATTATTTCAAGTTACTCTATAACAGGACAGTGTCTGTTGTTGCGGACATGTTTTATTCAGAAATGCAAAAGAAAGGGAAAGTATATGGCAGGTCTTAGAAAGATGCTTTTACAGGAGCAGGACAGACTGGAGAAGATTCTTCAGAAGACTTCGGAACAACTGAAAGATGCTCCTCCGGGAAAACTGCGTTTGTCCAGCAGTAACGAGTGTGTTCAGTATTATTACTGCGTGCCGGGAGGGAGGAAAAACGGGCAATATCTTCCGAGGGAGAAGAAGAAACTGGCGTACAGACTCGCACAGAAATCTTATGATGAAAAGATAATAAAACTTGCTGAAAAAAGATTGTCCCAGATCAGAAAAATTACAGAAGATTATGATGAGGGAGAAATGGAAAAAATTTTCCTGGCCGAACATCCTGAAAGACAGAAGCTGATTGAGCCGGTTGAACCTGTATGGGAACAGCAGCTGAGCAAGTGGGCTGCTGAAGATTACAAGAGAAAAGAATTTCAGGAAGATATGCCGGTTATATTAACAGAAAAAGGGGAACGGGTGCGTTCAAAATCAGAAAAAATCCTTGCGGACTATTTTTATCGGAACGGTATTTTATACAAATATGAATGTCCCTTGTATTTAAAGCGTTTTGGCACTGTTCATCCGGATTTTACTTTTCTTTCCAGAAAGACAAAACAGGAAATTTACTGGGAGCATGATGGCAAGATGGACGACCCTGTATATGCACAGAATGCAATAAGAAAAATACAGGCATATCAAGAAAATGATATCCATCCGGGAGAACGTCTGATCCTTACATTTGAGACAAGTAAAATACTTTTGAATACAAGGCTGGTAGAGAGACTTGTGCGCAGATATCTGCTCTGACTGATTGAAAAATGATTGGGGAAAAAACGGTTTTATAACATCGGTCTGAAATAGTGAAATGCATGGGTATATAGAGTATAATTTTACTGACGATATTTTAGCTGCCGGTGAATTGGCGATAATTGCACTTTGGTACGAAAACAGAAATACAGGGAGAGCGTGAATGAACAACAATATCTATGACACTGAAAAATTTTTTGACGAATATGCGAAGATGTCCCGCAGCCGCGAAGGGCTTGCGGGAGCCGGAGAGTGGCATCAGTTTCGGAGGATGTTTCCGGATTTAACGGGCTTTAAGGTTCTGGATCTCGGCTGCGGATACGGATGGCATTGCAAGTACGCGGCGGAGCAGGGGGCAGAATCTGTCCTGGGGATAGATCAGAGCGAGAAAATGATCCGGGAGGCGGAAAAACGGAATGCGGATGCGCGGATCACGTACCGGATCTGCGGCCTGGAAGAATATGAATATCCGGCTGGGATATATGACTGTGTGATATCAAATCTTGCGCTGCACTATATTGAGGATCTGGACAGCGTATACCGCAATATCTGCAGGACTCTGAAACCGGGAGGAACTTTCCTGCTTAACATAGAACACCCTGTATTTACGGCCGGGGTGAACGAAGACTGGATCTACAATGAGGAAGGAACCCCAAGGTATTGGCCGATAGATGATTATTATTATCCTGGTGAGCGGACGACGCTTTTCTTGGGAGAACGGGTGAAAAAATACCATCACACTCTGACACAGATCCTGATGGGGCTTATAAACAGTGGATTTGAGCTGAAAGCAGTGGAGGAGGCAGTGCCGGATCCGGATATGATGGACGTCCCGGGTATGAGGGATGAGATGCGCCGTCCCATGATGCTTCTTGTGAAAGCGGTAAAATCAGAGATGAAGTGTAGAAAATCTGCACAAAATATGGAGGGGGTAAATTGTCTGAAATAAACGAAAATTTAGCAAAAATCAAAAAATATTACCGAAACATTAAAAAAGTGTTAAAATTATATCAGCATAACTGCCGAAAAGACCGTTACAGCGTTGTACCGGTCTTTCTTTGGCTATACTTTAAGTATGCCGGGAGCGGCGCAGGATCAAAAAGAAAAGGAGGAATTGGATGCTCAGCAGAGGTGACGCGGTTGTTTATAAGTGCAGAGGACTTTACAAGGTGGAAGACATTGGGACGCTTGATTTTTCTTTCGCGGACAGGAAGAAAAACTATTATACCCTTCAGTCTATGGATGACGCAAAGGACAGGGCGTATGTTCCCACGGACGATGAGTCGAATATCCGGAAGCCGGTCAGCAGGCAGGAAGCGATGGATCTGATCAGCAGGATGCCTGAGATTGAAGTGCTGAGAGTAAAAAATGAGAAGCTCAGAGAGCAGGAATACAAACAGTGTATCGCAGACTACTGCCCGGAGAACTGGGTAAAGGTTTTGAAAACCCTGTATAAGAGAACAAAGAGCAGGGGCAGCGTTACGAGTATGGACAAGAAATACCAGATGCTTCTGGAACATGCCCTGTACAGTGAGTTTTCATTCGTACTGGGAGTTCCGGCAAAAGATATGTCAAGATTTATCGCTGATCATGTAAATAAAAAGGCTGACTGAAGAACGGGATGTAAATAAGAAGAATGGCCGGCGGAATGTCCGGCTGAAAACGGGATGACTTGCGCAAACGTCAGGCTCGTGATATACTTCTCCTGAAAATATTTTATTTTTAGGAGGAGTTATTTTTATGGACGCAGACCCTGCCGGGAACTCGGTAATTTTTCAACTGTTGCTGTTGGTGTTTTTTACGCTGATGAACGCATTCTTTGCGGGAGCGGAGATGGCTGTCGTATCGGTCAATAAGAACAGGATACGAAGCCTTGCAGAAGAGGGAAACAAGAAGGCGAAAGTGATCGAAGGACTTTTTGATGATTCGACGAAGTTCCTTTCCACGATCCAGGTGGCGATCACATTTGCAGGATTCTATTCTTCGGCATCTGCCGCATCCGGAATTTCGCCTGTGTTGGCGGGATGGCTTCAGGGAGCGGGGGTTCCCTACAGCCAGCAGATCGCGCACAACGGCGTGACGCTTTTACTGATGTTCTTTAACCTTGTTTTTGGAGAGCTTGTGCCAAAGAGGATTGCCCTGCAGAAAGCAGAGGCGTTCTGTATGCTGACAGTGATGCCGGTACATTATATTTCGATCATCCTTTCTCCGTTTATCAAACTGCTTTCTGTATCTACCAAGCTGGTGCTCAAACTACTCGGCCTGAAGACTGAGGATCAGGAGGAGGCCGTGACAGAGGAAGAGATCAAGGCGCTTCTCAAGATGGGAAATGAGAGCGGTGCCTTTGATGATGAAGAGCGGGAGATGATCGATTCTGTTTTTGCGTTTGACGACAGGACCGCAAGAGAGATCATGGTGCCGAGACGAGACGTCGTTGTGATGGATATCGGAGAGCCTTTTG
>DWVT01000121.1 GCA_019120075.1 Candidatus Mediterraneibacter excrementigallinarum | reverse complement strand
CTCATGATCAGCGGAAGGATCATGATCGCCATTGTAAACGCACCTGCCAGCAGGGAAAATCCCCATCCCAGGGCGTTGACAAAGAGCAGCATACCGAACAGACCGTATACAATAGACGGAATCCCCTGTAGCGTCTCCGTTGTCAGACGGATAAGTTCTACAAATTTATTTCCTCTCGGCGCATACTCCACAAGGAAGATTGCGGAAAAGATCCCGAAAGGAACCGCGATCACCAGAGACAGGACCGTCATGATGATCGTATTGACAAGAGCCGGTATTACCGACGCATTTTCCGACGTATATTCCAGTGAGAACAGGGACGGCGTAATGTGCGGAACTCCGTTGATCAGGATATAGGCGATCAGGAAGATCAGCACGGCGAAGGTGATGATCGCCGCGAGCATTACGAGCAGCATCACGATCAATGAGCCCGGGTGCTTCAGATAAGTTCTGAACTTGTCGCCGATAGTCATTTTATTACTCATGGTCTGCCCCCCTCTTTAACATTGCTACACATAAGTTGATGATCAGGATGAACACGAAGAGAACGACTCCCGTGGCGATCAGGGCTTCACGGTGCAGGCCGGTCGCGTATCCCATCTCAATGACGATATTTCCGGTAAGTGTACGGATACCGACCAGGATGCTGGATGTGAGCCGCGCCTGGTTTCCGACGATCATGATGACCGCCATAGTCTCACCAATGGCACGTCCGATCCCAAGGACGATCCCGGTGATCACGCCTGATTTTGCAGCCGGGATGATCACGCGGAAGATACTGCGCTCTTTCGTCGCCCCCAGGGCAAGGGAACCTTCATAATAATGAGAAGGCACCGCGCGCATGGCGCTCTCCGTCGTTCCGATGATCGTTGGAAGGATCATCATGCCGAGGATCAGGGAAGCAGTCAGGATACTGTTTCCGTTTCCCGGGTTTTTCACCAACCCGGCAGCCTTGAGGGCTGTACCGAACTCACGGATCAGCGGCACCACTACGACCAGCCCGAAAAAGCCGTAGATGACCGACGGGATACCGGCAAGAAGTTCCGTTGCCGCCTTCAGCGGTTTGTAGATCTGCTTCGGGCAGTACATCGCCATGAACACCGAAGTGAGGATCCCGATCGGCACTCCGAAGATGATCGCCCCCGCGGTCACATAGAGGCTTCCCACGATCATCGGGAGGATCCCGAACATCTCACTGTTGGGACGCCACTGTGTTCCTGTTATAAATTTGATAAATCCAATCTCCTTCATCGCAGGGATACCATTTGCAAACAGGAAGATGCAAATGAGCGCTACCGCCAGCACGGATGCACACGCGGCTACGAAAAATACTCCCTGCATGAATTTTTCAGTCCATGCTTTTGATTTCATTTTTTCCTCCTAATGAGCCGGGAAGATGCCATGTATCTGCCCGGCTCATAAATTCAAAGCGGAAAGTCTTTCTTTTCAAGATTTTCTCTATGTAGTTTATATCCGTTCAGCCCTATGGCTGGACCTGTATCCTAGATCGCATCCCAGGTTGTCACATCTCCAAGGTAGATGGATTTTACCTGATCAACGGACAGGTCGTCTGTCGGGTTTGCCTGGTTTACGATCACTGCGATACCGTCTGTAGCGATCACTGTACCCTCAAGCTGTGAAGCCTCGTCATCTTTGAGTTCTCTGGACGCCATACCGATGTCATAGCTTCCCTCGATCGCAGATGTCATACCAGTTGTAGAATCAGATGTCTGAAGCTCGATAGACGCGTTCGGGTTTACCTCGCCGTAAGCTTCGATCAGTTTCTCCATCAGCGGAGATACGGAAGAAGACCCTCCTACTACACAGCTTCCTTCCGGAGCTTCCCCCGCGTAAGCTTCTACGTCAGATACCGGGATATATCCCTCGTCAGCAACAACCTGCTGTCCCTCTGTGCTCATGATGTATGCCATGAAGTCTGTAGCCACCGCGTTGTCAAGATCCGGTTTCATTGCTACGTTGAACGGCCTGGATACTTTGTAGGACCCGTTCTCGATGTTCTCTGCCGTCGCCTCAGCGCCGTCAATCTTCACCGCCTTTACAAGTGACTCGTCGAGAGAACCAAGGGAGATGTATCCGATCGCATACTCGTTCTCAGATACTGTTGTCATCATAACAGATGTGTTGTTTGTAACCTGAGCGTCAAGTGTTGTCATATCGTTATCGTTCTCATCTACAACGCCGAACAGCTCTGTGAAAGCACCTCTCGTACCGGAACCTTCCTCACGGGAAACAACTGTGATCGTGCTTGCCGCATCCCAGTCAGAAGCCGCTGCGTCCCCGCCGTCCTCTGCGGTCGCTGCCGCATCATCTGTTGTTGAAGCTGTGTCATCTGAACCGCTTCCGCATCCGACTGCCAGTGATGCAACCATTCCTGCTGCTGCTAAAATTGCAATAAACTTTTTCATCTTCATTGTTGTGATCTCCTTTTTCATAGATTCGTGTTTGTTTGGTTATCTTCATCACGGTAAACATGATAAAAGAGAAATGTAAAATGTAAAATCAGGAGAATGTTAAATCTGTGTAAAGTCGGAAAAATCCCCATTTTACGCTGTTTTGCACAAAATGAGGATATATTTTCCACACTTTTTTCAGTTATTCTTGCCGAAGCGCCGGACTAGCCAAGGAGGAATTCCTCGAGATCCTGTATGGTGTAGAACACTTTATCGGCTCCCGCCTCCACAAATCTGTCAGCGGTCTCCCTGCACAGCCTGTCCTTCTCTTCCTGGCTGAGCGCTTCATACTCCTGCAGGCTCAGTCCCATCTCAGAGCTTCCCACCACGATGGCAGCGGACCAGGCGCCTGCGTTTCGTCCTTCCTTGATATCCGAGATGGTATCCCCCACCTTCAGGACCCGGTTCACTTTCTTGATCTCCAGCGCTTCCATGTTGCGGAAGATCATATACGGCCAGGGGCGTCCTTTCTGCCCCGTGGAATCCGGACTGAACCAGACATCCGGCTCATACCCCTTCTCCTTTGCCGCCGGAACGACGATCTCCATCATCTTGTCATTGTACCCCGTAGTGGATCCGATCTTGTAACCGTGTCTTCTCAGACGGTTCACCATTTCCACCACGCCCGGCTTGGGATCGGAGTAATCCGGAAGGATGCTCAGAAGCTTCTCCTCGAAGATCCCGTAGAGCGCCTGAGCGTCTTCCTCTGTGGGTTCTTTGCCGTACTTGTCGATCCAGAGATCCCGGACCCGGTCCATCTTCAGCATAGTGCGGATGTGGTCGATCTTGAGCATTCCCATGGGTTTCCTCACTTCCTCCATGGTCGGCTCGATGCCGTACTGCTTAAATACCTCCACAAACGCCTGCACCGGTGCCATACATCCGAAATCAACCGTTGTTCCCGCCCAGTCAAATATCACTGCCTTAATTTTCTTCATGATCGTACTCCTCCAGAAATTCTTTTATGATCGCGCATACCTTTTCAATATCTTCCTTATAGATCTCCCCGATGTTCCCGATGCGGAATGTGGGCGCCTCCGTCACCTTGCCCGGATAGATCGCGTATCCTCTGTCCTTGATGTACTGATACATCTGGGCAAAAGTAAAGTGACAGTCCTCCGGATAAAAGAAGGTTGTGATAATGGGACCCTGATGAGTTCCGTCGATGTAGGTCTTAAATCCCATCTCCGCCATCTTCTCAATGAGAAGACGGTTGTTCTCTCTGTACCGTGCGCTCCGAGCCGGGATGCCTCTCTCTTCCTCCAGTTCTTTCATAGCCTGGGCAAACGCCAGTACCACATGGGTCGGAGAAGTAAATCTCCATTTTCCGTCCACTTCCATTGTCTTCCACTGATCATACAGGTCGAGAGAAAGGCTCCTGGCTTTTCCCGCGCTCTCCTCCAGAAGATCCCTCCTGCCGATGATGAAGGAGAATCCCGGAACGCCCTGGATACATTTGTTGGCGCTGCTTATGATAAAGTCGATGCCCCATTCCTTCATCGGGATATCCACGCCGCCGAAGCTGCTCATGGCGTCTACGATAAAGACTCTGCCCTTCTCCTTCACCACTTTTCCCACCGCCTCAATATCGTTGAGGATGCCGGATGTAGTCTCGCTGTGTACCATGGAGACATGGGTGATCGCCGGATCAGCGTCCAGGATCTCCGCGATCTTCTGCGCGTTGGGCACTTTATTATAATGCTCGTTGTAGATCTGATATCTGATCCCCGCGTGAGACGCGATATCCGCCATACGCTCGCCGTACGCTCCGTTAGCGCAGATCAGAAGTTCATCCCCGTCCCCGATCACGCTGGTGAGCACGGACTCTACGCCGAAGGTTCCGCTTCCCTGCATGAGGACTGCCGTGTACTCCTCCTCTGAGACATGTGCCAGTTTCAGAAGCCCTTTCCGGATCTCCTGGGTGATCTGTTTGTAATCGTCATCCCAGGTACAGTGGTCAAACATCATCTCTTTCTTCACAGTATCCGTGGTCGTCAGAGGACCCGGTGTCAGTAATTTGTAGCTTTTCATCTTTTTCTTTTCCTTTCTCTTTTCCTTCTATAAATAATTATTTTTCTTGAAAATATTATTCTCTTCTCACTTGCACTCTTCCGAAATCTTCTGGTGCTGTTCCAGAAGATCCACGGTCAGCGGCTCGTCGAACACCTTCGGATTGCCGGAGATATTGGCAGCGTCCGTCTTCTCTCCCTTATAGAGAGCGATGGGATAATAAGTCTGGAGTTCTTCCCGTCCGTTCTCAATGATGCACTGCGCCATCTCCATCGCCTTCTCTTTCGAGTTCTTGCCTTTGTCCACCACTGCCACGGATTCTGTCAGGCTGAAATTGCCCTCCAGAGGATCCACAAAATCAACCGGGAGTCCGTCCTCTTTATCCGCCACAGCCTGCTGCCGCAGCCCGAACCCGATCGCCACCTCTCCGGAGCGCACCTTTTTCAGCGGCGCGGAACCGGAGTCTTCGATGTGATCTCCCGCATTTTCATAGATCCCGGCCAGCACATCCCTGGCGCCGTCTTCCCCGTATTCGGAGATCAGCCCCTGGATCATAAGCCATGCCGTGGAAGAGGAAGCAAGATCCGTCACGGACAGGAATCCTTTGTAGACCGGATCCGCCAGATCCTTCAGCGACTCAGGCATGGGAAGATGGTTTTCCGCCATCATCTCCGTATTCACGATGATGGTCCCCTCCTGGGCTGTGATGGGCGCGCAGTAGGACGGAGTTTCCTCCAGTGCATCCACCGGGAAGTCCAGATCCCGGAACATGGAATTCTGCTCCTGGGCGCTGTCTATATAGAAGGTACTCATGGTCAGAAGGTCCGCCTCGATGTTCCTCCCCTCCGCCAGCAGCTTTCCGCCAAGCTCCGAAGTTCCGAAAGTCTGGAAGATATACTGCCCTGCATATCCGTTCTCGTCCAGCGCGTTCTTCATCGCCTGGACCGCCTCATCGTCCGCATTGGAGTAGATCACCACCTGCTCCTCCCCGGAAGGATTTCCTCCCGTGATCCCGGCGCCGATCCCGACGATCGCCACCGCTGCCGCCGCAACAACCGCCGCCGTCCTCCGGGGCGTCAGCCTCCGTCTTCTTCCCGCTGTTTCCGCCTCATCCCTCACCGCCGAGGTCTGCCTCTCCTGGCTGTAGTCCGCCAGCTTCTGGAAGAGAGCCTTTCCCGCGATGTTGGTAAACAGGATCAGAAGGGAAAGCACGAAGATCTCATTATATTTATTAAAATACTGCAGTTCCTTGATCTTTGTAGTGACCAGCATTGTCTTTGCCCCGGCCAGGAAGATCACCGCGCTCACCGTGACCATGGCGTTCACGAAATAATAACTGAACACCTCCAGCAGGCTGGACACCGCGTTGGGCGTCACCACCCGGATGATGGTCTTCACCCAGTTGTCTCCCATGAGCATGGCCGTGGTCTCCCAGGTCCCGTTCATCTTGGAGAGGGAGCTCTTCATCATCAGATATGGCGTGGAGAAAAAATGTACCATATTACAGATGATCAGGATCAGGAACGTATTCTGTATCGGCGTTCCCGAGAAGCAGAACAGATAGGCAAGACCGATCACCATTCCCGGAATCGTGTTGGTGATCAGGGCAATGCTCTCGATCACACTCTTCAGCCTTCCGCTCACCGTGCTCCGCGCCGTCACCAGCGCCGCGCCGTAGGAAACAAGAGTTCCCGCCAGCGCCGTGATCACAGCCACCATCACAGAATTCAGGTATACCCCGAACAGACTGCTGTCCTCAAACACCGCCCGCACATGCTCCAGGGTGAAGGATACCCGGTAGGGCCACTCATCCACAAAAGGCACCAGGAACATGACCAGGAATACGGAGAAGACAGCGATCAGGATCAGCGCGCTGGCCAGAGAGAATACCACATCCCTGCCCCGGCTCCGCTTCAGCTCGATCTGGGAGATCTTATTGTACCGCACATTGTACCGCTCCAGGATAGTCAGCACTGTGATGCTGACCACAGAGGGAACCAGCATGACCAGCGCCACCACTGCCCCGTTCCCGAAGTTGGGAACGCTTCCCAGCATCTCCGTGTAGAGGACGCTGGCGATCACCTCGAAGCTCCCGCCCACCGACGCCGGAATACCGAAGTCCGTAAAGCAGAGGAAAAATGTCTGGATAAAAGACGCCGCCAGAGTCCCCAGAAGGGGCTGGAGTACGGTCATCCGGAAGGTCTTGAATGGCGTGTCTCCCATAAGCCGTGAGACGACCGTATACTTCTTGTCGATATATCCCATGGTATTGTTGATCAGCATAAATGAAACAGGAAGCGTGTAGATCACATACCCCAGCAGCAGCCCGTTGAACCCGTAGATATCAAAAAGCTGTCTGCCGAAGAGTCTGGTCAGGAGCCCTTCCTTCCCGAAAGAGTAGATGATCGCAAATCCATAGGTGATTGTGGGGAGAAGCATTGGCAGGACCGCCGCCTTGGAGATCAGACTCTTATAGTGCTCTCCCGTATCTGTATAATGTATTGTGTATGCAAGAACAAATGCCAATACTGTTGTGATCAGAGCGCTGCATGAGGACACCAGAAGGCTGTTTGCCGTCGCCTGCAGGAATCCCCTCTCTGTCAGTACGTTCACATAGTTGCTCAGCGTAAGCCCTTCTGCTCCATCCACGGCAAAGGATTTCATGAGGATCCGGACCATGGGAACGCACAGGAAAGCGAGGAAAAACACCGCCACGATCACAAAGATCAGCTTGATCTCTCTGTTTTTTCTCATCGTCTTCATCCTCTTACAGAGCCTGCATCTGCGCCTGCTGCATCAGGTTCCGGGACAAGACGTTCTGCTGATCCGCTGCGTCCTGACGGGTCTGTGAGCGGAGCTGTCCCGCGAACAGCTTATAGATATTGTTCTTCTTGATCTCAAGCTGATTCAGGATAAACCGTTTTACAAATCCGTTCTCCGGCTTTGAGATGATCTCCTCCGGATCACCGAACTGTGCGATCTGTCCGTCGTTGATGATCATGACCCGGTCAGAAAGAGTAAGCGCCTCCTCCGGATCATGAGTGACGATGATCGTAGTCAGGTTGTATTCCTTGGCGATGGTCTTGATCCGGTCCTTGATGGACTCCTTGATCACCCCGTCCAGAGCACTCAGGGGCTCGTCCAGGAGCAGGATCTTCGGCTTCATCACCATGGTCCTTGCCAGTGCCACTCTCTGTTTCTGTCCTCCGGAGAGCTGGCCGATTCTCTTATTCAGATGCTCCTCCAGTCCAAGAAGCCGGATCAGGTCGTCCACCTCCTCCTGTGTGGAGATCCCCGGTCTGTTCCGCAGTCCGTATGTAATATTCTGGTACACGTTCAGATTAGGAAAGAGTGCATAGTCCTGAAATACAATATTGAAGCCCCTCTTCTCCATGGGAACGTCCGTCAGGTCCTCTCCATTAAAGAGGATCTGTCCCTCGTCCGCCTCCACAATCCCCAGGATCAGGTTGAGCAGCGTCGTCTTCCCGCATCCGGAAGGCCCCAGAATCGAAACGATCTCTCCGTCTTCAATGTCAAGGCTGATGCCCTTGAGCACCGGCGTTTTATCATAACTCTTTTTTACATTCTTTAAACTCAGCATAGTGCAGCTCCTTTCACGTTGCCGTTCACCCCTGACCTCCGCCCTCATGCGCACTCGTCGCGCTGATGCGCTCCCGTCCCGCACGATGTGCTAAGACTGCTTATGAGGGCGAAGGTCACGAGTTCCACTCGTACTCCGGAACAGAGCGCTGCCTCTTACATGCAAGCATGACGCTGCATCGCTCTGTTCCGGAGTACGGTGTGAACGGCAACCCTTTCGTACACCCAGATTATGCACCGCTTTTCATTTTTCGGCTATCAAGAAAAAATTAAGCCTTTGTAAAGGGACTGTAAACTTTACAAAGGCTTAACGTATGTATAAATGTAGAAATTCTACTATATTTTTCTATGCTGATCCGGACTCCTTTTCCGCCCTGGCGTGGTGATTCTTCTCCCCCCTGCCCTGAGGCTTCTTTTCCTCCGCCCCGGAGGGGTATGCCCTCTCCCGGACCATCTTCTCTCCCCGGTCCAGTATCTTCACATATCGGTCATAATCCGACGCGATGATCCCCATATACAGCATATCCACGATCTGAAGCTGGGGAATCCGGGAAAAGATGGCGTTCCCGTAGATAAACTGTTCCTGGCTGGTACAGATCAGGATATCCGCGTATCTGCTGATCGGAGAATCCTTGAAATTCGTAATGGCAATCGTTGTGGCTCCCGCCTTCTTCGCGGTCTTCATCACATCCACGGTGTCCTTTGACTCCCCGGAGTAGGAGATTCCCACAGCCGCGTCCCCCGCCGAAAGGTTTCCCGCTGAGATCTGCTGATAGTAATAGTCGCTGAAATACCGGCAGGGCAGCCCCAGATATAGGAGTTTCGCAAGAAGATCCTGGGCCGTCACCCCGGAGTTTTCCACGCTGTAGATATTGATCGATTTTGCCGTCCGAAGCGTATCCACTGCTTTTCTGTATGTCTTTATGGGAATGTTTTTCAGTGTCTCCTCCATCATACTGGACGCTGTCTCCGTCATATAGGCCGGGATTTCGTCCAGGGTCATCTCCTCCCGGAGCGTGTACCCGTACATAGGCACTGCCGACCGCGCCTTCTCCGGTTCCGCGGACGCCAGTTCCGCCACCAGACGGTATTTAAAATCCTTGTATCCCGTAAATCCCAGTGCCCGGAGCATCCGGAGCACCGTGGGCTGGCTGACGTCCGCAGCCTTCGCCAGCCGGTCAATGGACGCTCCCGCGGCGTCCTCCATGTGGTCCAGGATATAATCCGCCGCTTTTTTCTCTGATTTGCGCAGGTCCCCATACCCTGCCATGATCAGCTTTGTTATTCCGTTCTTCATTCCTTTCAAATCGCTCTCCTCTGTAGATTTTCTACAAATTCCTGATAATTTTTCAAAAATCTGATACATTTTTATTATAGCAGAGGTAAGAAAGGGGTGGGTTCACAGATTATGTTAAATCTTTGTAAAATCATTCTTCCTCCCTGTTAATCTGCAACAGACACATAGATACAACTCCCACAGTACCTCCTACGAAAAGTCCTGCGATAAATGCGGCCCATATCATTTTTCCATCTCTCCTTCACTTTTCCCGAAGATTCCCGGTTATGTGTAATCCTATGCACATATGAGGAGCAGAATTCCTTCTACTTTTTCATTTTCGGGTCGAAAATAAACGAAGCAATATATCCGAAGATCAGCGCCGCGGAGATTCCCACTGCACTGGCTTTGAACCCGCCCATGAAGATTCCGATGAACCCGTTCTCGTCCACCGCTTCCTTTACTCCCTGCCATAAGGTATTTCCAAACCCCAGCAGCGGCACCGTAGCTCCGGAATGGGCAAATTCCTTAAAAGGCTCGTATATCCCGCAGAACCCAAGTACCGCTCCCGTACACACCAGCAGCACCATGATCCGCCCCGGCATCAGTTTCGTCCGATCCAGCAGGATCTGTGCTGCCGCGCAGATCAGTCCCCCGATCAGAAAAGAAATCAAATAATCCATCTCACTCTTCCTCCTGTTCCATCTCACTGTGTTCCAGCACGATTCCATGGGCGATCCCCGGGACGCTGGCTCCTTCGTTATAGCTCACCGTGGACATCAGCGCTCCTGTCGGGACAAAGAGCACCCGCTTCCACTCCCCGCTCTCAATCTTGGGCAGGATAAAGGAAGCAAGAGTCGTAGCCGCGCAGCCGCAGCCGCTGCCTCCGGAATGGGTGTCCTGGGTCTCCTGATCATAAATAGTCATGCCGCAGTCCATATGCTTTTTCCGGATATCGTAGCCTTTCCCCTTCACCAGATCAAAGAGGATAGACTGTCCGATATATCCCAGATCTCCGGTCACAATCCTGTCATAGTCTTCCGGCCCGATCCCCATATCCTCAAAATTTCTTACAATAGTATCCGTGGCCGCCGGTGCCATGCAGGCGCCCATGTTCTGGGAATCTTTCAGTCCATAATCCACGATCTTCCCCACGGTGATTCCTTTGATCTTTACCCGGCTCTTACGTCTCCCTACCACGAAGGCTCCGCTCCCGGTCACAGTCCACTGGGCGGACAGAGGGCGCTGGTTCGCATACCCCAGAGGGAACCGGAACTCCTTCTCCGCGCTGCCGAAATGGCTTGACGTAACGCCCAGCATATATTCTCCGTACCCCGCTGCCACACTCATGGCGCACAGCGCCAGCGCTTCCCCGGAGGTGGAGCATGCTCCGAACAGTCCGAACATGGGGATCTGCAGCGCCTCCACTCCCATGGACGTGGCCACGCCCTGGCGAAGCAGGTCCCCGCCGAACAGATACCGGATCTCTTCCGCTTTGATCCTTGCTTTCCCCAGAGCGAGAATGCATGCTTCTTTCTGCATGGTGCTCTCCGCTTCCTCCCAGGTCTTCTCTCCGAACTGGTCGTCCTGGCTGGTCATATCAAAAAACTTTCCCAGAGGTCCCTCCCCTTCTTTGCTTCCCACCACTGACGCCGCGCTGATAATATAAGGCGCGTCTGTGAATACGATGCTCTGGCTTCCTCTGATCTGCTCCGTCTGCTTCCTCTGTTCCATTTGCTCCATCTCTCCCGTCCTCCTTTTATCTGTTTTGTTTGTCCATTTTATTCGTCCGCTTTACCGTTATTATCTTCCCACAGATTCTGGGAATTATTCGTGCATCC
>DWVT01000120.1 GCA_019120075.1 Candidatus Mediterraneibacter excrementigallinarum | reverse complement strand
GATCTTCTTCGCCTGATTTCTCTTCAGCTCATCCTGCGGAAGGAAGAACATTCCTACGCCGTAATCTCTCTCGTCTCCGAGAGTGATCCCCAGCGGCTGACAGACTTTGCTGAAAAACTTGTGAGATACCTGAAGAAGGATCCCAACACCGTCACCGGTCTTTCCCTCTGCGTCTTTTCCGGCCCTGTGCTCCAGATGCTCCACGATCTTGAGAGCGCCGGCAACCGTACTGTGACTCTTCTTACCTTTGATGTTTACGATCGCTCCGATACCGCAGTTGTCATGTTCAAAACTTTCACGGTATAATCCCTGCGGACGTTCATTTTCATTCCTCATAGTCGCTGTCCTTTCTTTTGAATATTATGTCATGCACGGCGGGCATCCATTCTGATCTCGATCCTGTTTTATGCCTGTGCTGCCCGCCGGCTGCATTTCTAGTTTAAAAATATACACCTTTTTTTCCGGCTTGTAAATAAAAAATATTTCCAAATTGTCTGATAATTTGATTTTTCGTTACTTTTATATAAATAGTCTGATAATTTTTGCTTTTGGCAAACTATAAGAACAATTCTTAAAATCCTCACTATTTCTTTATATCTTCAAAAGTATAAAAGAAAAACGCGGCAGGAAATCTCTTCCTGCCACGCACAATTTAAAATTGTTTTTTTATAAAAACATATCAAAATTTTTCCTGGTTTCCCACCGTTTCCTCTTTTATTCTTGCACCCTCCATCTGCCGGATCTGTACAAACATCACAGAGCAGACAAAAGCGCTTAAGATCACCGCCAGCGCCATCCTCAGCAGATCCGCCGCCAGCCAGTTGAACAGTCCGGCCTGTGTAAAGATCAGTGCCCCGAGGTTCAGTGTGATATGAAGGAGGAGCGGTGCCTTGATCGATCCGAACTTCTCATAAAGCCATGCGAGCATGATGCCCAGAAGAAATGTATAGACCATCTGAATCGTATTCGTATGCATGATCGAGAAGAACAGCGCCGACCACAAAGCAGAATACCAGAACCGTCTGTTTTCCCGGTATCTTGAAAACATGATCCCCCTGAACATGAATTCCTCCGCTGCCGGCACGATCAGTCCCATCACAGCCAGTTGTATGGGAAACGGAGCCGAATACACCGCCCGGGTGTTCTGAAGATACTCCGGATCATACAGGGCAGCCTGAGCCATCGCAGACAGACAGGTTACCGCTATTGTCCCTGCGATCCCGAACAATGCCACCGGAAGATATCTGTCCGGCGCCATCTTCTTCGGGGGAGCAATCCCGAGACTTTTTTCCAGCTTCCTGTCCCTCCGGAACAGGATCAGAGTCAGGGGAAGCGTGCAGAGCGCCGCCGCACCCGTGATCTCCGTCTCGTACTTCATCACCGCCTCCATCGCCGGACCGATCACAGAAAGATAACTTTCCATCACCTCTTCCGAATTAGTTATCTGCCCGTTTAAGAACTGCTCCAGATAGGCGCTGGTCATCATCGGCACCTGGATGATCGCCTGGATGATGAACTGGACTCCGATCTGGATCCCCCAGTACGCGATCAGCGGACCGGCAACGCTCCAGAATGGATTTTTCCTATGGATATAGTTCATCACAGATTCCCCGCTTTCTCAAAAATCCACTCCCTCATCTCAGCTTCCTTTCCTTTTGCCGTTCCCTGGACCATCTCCGGCTTGCCGCCTCCCCGTCCTGAAAAGGCAGTGTTGAACTCCTTTACCAGGCTTCGCATATCCTTTGTCCTGCTTCCGATCACATAGCGGTAGCCTTCCACGTCGTTCCCGTAGAATACTGCACAGAGTTTCCGATCCTTCTCCAGCACCCGGTTCATGAGCAGACGCATCGCCTCTCCTCCGATATCCCGGGTAAATATACAGACCGTCTCCTCCTCATCCGGCACCATATCTGCCCGATACGATGCAAGCAGTTTATCTTTTTCCGCGATCTGATATTTCAGTTCAGAGTATTCCTCTTTCAGATGTTTTACCGCCGCAGCCGTCTCCTCTGTCTTCGCACAGAGAAGCGCGGAGATTTCACCTGTCTGCTGCTGTTTCATCTCATAGTCCTTCAGAGCGCGCACTCCGCAGAGCATGGTCACTCTCACGCCGCCTTTATAGCGCTGGACATCCGTAAGTTTGATCACGCCGATCTCGCCGGTCATTTTCACATGCGGCGCACAGCAGGCGCAGACATCGTACCCGGGAATCACCACGATACGAATCTGTCCCTCGATCTCGATCTTGCTGCGGTATTCCATATGATCCGCCTCTTCCGGCGAGGGGTACAGCACCTCGACTTCCAGATTCTTCCAGACAGCACGGTTTGCTTCCCTCTCAATCTCCCGGAGCTCTTCCGTTGTGATCTCACCGTCAAAATCCATGGTACAGTCTTCGCTGCCAAGGTGGAACCCGACATTATTATATCCAAAACGGCCATGAACCAGTCCGGAGACAATATGCTCTCCTGTATGCTGCTGCATCTTCATGAACCGCTCTTCCCAGTCGATTTTCCCTGTCGCCTTTGTCCCCGGCTCCAGCGGACCGTCTGTCAGATGGATGATCTCTCCGTCTTTCTCCTGCACATCCAGCACGTCAACCTGTCCCAGAGTTCCATGATCCGCATACTGACCGCCTCCCTCCGGGAAAAAGGCTGTCTGATCCAGCACAACCTCATAATTTTCTCCCTTCTGTACACAGGAGAGTACTTCTGCGGTAAACTCTCTGAGATGACTGTCCTGATAGAACAGCTTGTCCGTCATTCTTTTCTCCGTCATTCAAGCTACATCCTTTCCGGTGCTTCAAATCCAAGCAGGTCGATGCACGTCTCGAGCACCCTCTTTGTCAGTGCAAGGAGCGCGATGTATCCCGCCTTCCTTTCCCCGTCCCCCTCGGACAGGATCTTTGTCTCATGATAAAACTTATTGAACTCATTTGCCAGCTCGTAGATATATGCACAGATTTTGTGCGGTGCAATCTCCTCATAGACTGTGTTCATCACATCGTTGAACCGCAGCGTCTGAAGCATGAGAGCCTTTTCATATTCATCCTTCGCCGGAAGTACCTGAAGTCCTTCCAGACTTCCTCCGCTCTCCTGGTATTTGTTCAGGATAGACTTGATACGGACGATCGTATAGAGGATATACGGTCCTGTATTCCCCTCAAAAGAAGTAAACCGGTCAACATCAAAGATGTAGTCTTTTGATGCCTGATTGGAAAGATCTCCGTATTTGATGGCAGCAAGACCTACAATCTCCGCGGTGCGTTTTGCCTCTTCCTCCCCGACCGTACGGTTGTCCATGATCTTTTTGTACATTTCCTCGTCAATCTCCCGGATCAGGTTCTCCAGACGCATCACGCCGCCTTCCCTGGTTTTAAACGGCTTTCCGTCTTTTCCGTTCATCGTGCCAAAACCGAGGAATTTGAGTTCTGTCTCCTGAGGCACGATCCCGGTCTTCTTTGCACAGCGGAACACCTGGATAAAATGGAGTTCCTGACGTTTATCCACCACATAGATAACCTCATCCGGATGGTAATCTTCCTCGCGCTGCACCAGAGTGGCAAGGTCCGTCGTATCGTACAGAGCAGCTCCGTCTGATTTGAGGATCATGCAAGGCGGCACTTCCTTATTGTCAGACTCTTCCTGTACATCCACTACCAGCGCACCCTCATCATAGCGGGCGAAGCCTTTGTCCTTGAGCATCTGTACCATATCGGGAATATATTTCTGGGCATCCGCCTCTCCCTTCCAGAGATCAAACTCCACGTTCAGTTTCTTATAGTTTTTCTTCAGATCCGTCACGGAAACATTCATGATATGATCCCATATCGCACGGTATCCCCTGTGGCCGTTCTGGAGAAGGTAGGTTGCATGCAGAGCTTCTTCTCTGTAATCCTCATGTTCTTTGGCATAGGCGCTTGCCGTAGGGTAGATCTCCTCCAGTTCACCAATGGTAAACGGTGCTTCTTCAGGATATTCTCCCTCAAAGTTCTCATCAAAATAAGGAAGCTCAGGTTTTCTCTTCTTAAGCTCCGTGATGATCAGTCCCATCTGATACCCCCAGTCTCCCAGATGGATATCCCCGATGACACGATTTCCCTTGAAACGCGCGATCCTTTTCACGCTCTCTCCGATGATCGCCGAGCGCAGGTGACCCACGTGAAGCGGTTTCGCCACATTCGGTCCGCCGTAATCAATCATGATCGTCTTCGGTTCCTTCTCTTCCTCCGCTCCCAGCTTTTCCGCCAAAGCCATCCGGTTCAGATAGTCAGCCGCGAAAGCCGGTGCCAGCTTCAGATTGATAAAACCGGGCTTCACCACTTCCACTGTCTCAAAACATTCGCTGTTCTTCAGATTTCCGGCAACTTCCTCCGCGATCATGAACGGAGCCTTCTTATATTTCTTCGCTCCAGCCATCGCCCCATTGCACTGGTATTCACACAGGTCAGGGCGGTTGGAAAGCGTCACTTTTGCAAGTTCTTCATCATATCCCGCCTTCTGAAACGCGTCCCGCATCTCAGCAGTGATCATCTCAAGTAATGTCTTCAATTTATTCCACACTCCTTTAATCCGTATGAATGTCAGTATAACATGATTCCCGGCTGACGGCAAGTTTCCGCATGATTTACGCCTTTTTTCCACTTGCAATACCATATCACAGAACGTATAATTCAAGAGATATCCCGCCAACGGATATTTCACCGGGATTTCCCGCCGGGGTCTGGCCCTTCCGCAGACGGAGAAGCCCCCGGCAGACACCATTTTCAGAATATTCAGATAAACGGAGGACAATACATATGAAATTAGGTTCACACGTCGGCATGAGCGGAAAGGAAATGCTCCTTGGTTCCGCAAAGGAAGCCGTCTCTTACGGCGCCGACACTTTTATGTTTTACACAGGAGCACCCCAGAACACACGGAGAAAAGAAATCAGCGAACTCAACATCGAGCCTGCATGGGATTACATGAAGGATCACGGGATTGAAGAGATCATCGTCCACGCTCCTTATATCATCAATCTGGGAAACTCTATCAAACCGGAAACCTTTTCACTCGCCACCGAATTTCTGGCCAAGGAGATCGAGCGCACTGTAAGCTGCAGAAGCCATATCCTGATCCTTCATCCGGGCGCTCATGTCGGAGCCGGAGCAGAAGCCGGAATCGCGCAGATTGTAAAAGGACTGAACGAAGTACTTACAGCAGACACAGACTGCTGCATCGCTCTGGAAACCATGGCCGGAAAGGGCTCTGAGATCGGCAGGACATTTGAAGAACTGGCCCGTATTTATGACGGGGTAAACTATAATGACAAACTGAGAGTCTGCTTCGACACATGCCATACCAGTGACAGCGGCTACGATATCGTCGGTCACTTTGACGATGTGATCGACGAATTTGACCGGATCATAGGTAAAGATCAGATTGCGGTCTTCCACATCAACGACAGCAAAAATCCCAGAGGAGCGCAGAAGGACCGGCACGAAAATCTGGGGTTCGGGAATCTCGGTTTCGATGCGCTGAACTACATCGTACATCACCCCGATTTCGAAAACGTTCCGAAAATTCTCGAGACTCCCTGGATTCCGTCTAAGGCAAATCCAAAGAAATCCTACGCCCCCTATAAATACGAGATCGAGATGCTCCGGAGCGGAAAATTTGATCCGGATATGAAAACCCGCATCCTCAAAGACAGCGAAAATCAGGCCGGGGCTTGACAGCCCTCTTCTTTCAATGTATGATTGTACTATATATTTAATACAGTTCACAAGAAAGAAAATGAGGTGATTCGATGCCATGGGAATTAGATAACGACCGCCCCATCTATCTCCAGCTGATGGAGCGCATCCAACATGACATCATTTCGGGAGTCTACAAACCCGGAGACAAGATTCCATCTGTCCGCGACCTCGCGCTGGATGCCGCAGTGAATCCGAACACTATGCAGAAGGCCCTCTCTGAACTGGAGCGCAGCGGTCTTCTATATTCACAGCGAACAAGCGGACGTTTTATTACGGATGATGAAAAACTGCTCAAAAAAATGAAGACAGAACTTGCGTCCGAGCACATCCATCAGTTCTTCGAACAGATGCATCATCTCGGCTTCAGCGATGAGGAAACGCTGGAAATGATACAGGACGTGTTAAGGAGGGAACAGCATGGAACCGATTCTTGAATGCAGGGATCTGACAAAAAAATACGGAAGCAACTATGCCCTTTATAATCTGAACCTATCCCTGGAGCGGGGGCAGATCGTGGGACTTCTCGGACCAAACGGAAGCGGGAAAACGACGCTGATCAAACTCGCAAACTCGCTTCTGCGTCCGACCGAAGGACAGATCCTGATCAACGGAACAGAGCCGGGAGTGGAAACAAAAAAGATTGTTTCTTATCTGCCGGACCGCAATTATCTCAACAGACATATGCGGGTGGATGAGGTCATTGACTACTACAATACTTTTTATGACAATTTCAGCATGGATCGAGCTGCCAGGATGATGGATTCGCTGGATATCGACCGCCATGCCCGGTTGTCGTCGCTTTCCAAAGGCACGCTGGAAAAAGTCCAGCTTATCCTGGTCATGAGCCGGGAAGCGCAGCTCTACATCCTCGACGAGCCGATCGGGGGCGTAGATCCCGCCGCCAGGGATTATATCCTTCAGACCATCCTGACAAACTACGACGAGAACGCTACCGTCCTTATATCCACACACCTGATCTCTGATATAGAGAACGTGCTGGATCATGTAGTCTTTCTCCAGGAAGGCCAGCTCATACTCAGTTCATCCGTGGATGAGATCCGCACACAGTACGGAAAGTCCGTGGACACTTTGTTCCGGGAGGTATTCAAATGTTAGGAAAATTATTAAAATTCGACTTGAAACATGGATTGAAGATCTTCCTGCTCCTGCACGGAATCCTGATCATCATCTCCCTGCTGGGACGTTTCCTTTTTCTGGATCAGCTCAACTTCAATGAGCCGGACGCTGCTCTTGTATCCAGTGTGGCGCTGTTTGCCTCAGCCATAATATTTCTGTTCGTTGCAGTCTGCTTCTGTACCTGGCTCCTCATCGCGTTCCGCTTCTACCGGAATCTGTTCACAGGAGAAGGCTATCTCACCTGGACCCTTCCAGCCTCCAGCGTACAGCATCTGTGGTCTAAGATATTATCCGGAAGCATTCTTCTGCTTCTGGACTGCATCATAGAGAGCGCATGTATTCTGCTTCTCGTGACGGGGAGCAACGTCACAGAAGCTTACAGCGTGATCGCTTCCGACGTAAATTCAGAACTCGGGATGTCCCTGAGCACATTTGCCCTGATCCTGTTTGTCATCATGCTCATCTCCGGACCGGTCAGCGTGATCCAGACTTATTTCTGCATCGTGATCGGACAGCTTTTCCCCGCTCACCGGGTTCTCGGAGCTGTAGCTGCGTACTTCATATCCAGTTTTGTGATACAGATCCTTTCTTTCGGACTGCAGATCGTAACCGGGCTTTTCCCGGAATATGTACTGATCGGACAGACCAGCACATCAGATCAGGTCGGTACATACCTGTTTACCACAATGGGATACTCAACTGTGATGATGATCGTCATCGCCGTGCTGCAGTATCTTGTGATCCACTATATCATGAAGAAAAAGATCAATCTGCTATAATGTTTATGACGCCAGGTTCAAAAGTTCTAACCCCACATGAGCTTGCTCATAAGCGGGCGAAAGACCTTGGGGTCCTCTCCAACATCATATCTGCTCAAAAAAATCCCGGGAAGCGCAAACACCGTGTTTTGCACTTCCCGGGATCTTTCCAGCGTCTGAGCGGAGTCGAACCGCCGCACATGCCTCCGGAGGGCATCGCTCTATCCACTGAGCTACAGACGCATTCCGGTCTTTAAGAGGAAGACAATGCTTCCTCTTAAGCGACCTTAATTATCCTACCACAATTTTAATAAAATGTAAAGCACTAAAAAATATCAGTTTCCCGCTCTGCTCCTTTCTTCACATATACTTTTCCAGTCCTGTATTCTACAAAATACGCGTGATCACTCAGGACATCCTCCTCATCCAGCTCTGTATCATTGATCTCCTTTACCATCTCATCCAGTTCATCGAAATCAAGTTCAGAAGAACATGGCACGATCACCACTTCATGAACACTGCTGGGAAGGATATAGTAATCTTTCTTCAGTATCTGGCCTATCATATTCAGAATATGGGGATATGCCACACATGCAGCTCCGTAGCTGCGGAGCCGGTTCGAAAGCACATACATCCTGTCCAGCTTTTCCACTTCTCCAGTAAGAAGGTTTTCCCCCTTCCCGACATCCGGAGCCTTCCCGCTTACCAGTTCGCCCAGCGCATAGCTCATCGTAAAAAGTTCCGCCGGGAGCATTCTCTTTGAATTTTCAACCGCGGCGTCCCAGAGCATGTCCGGATTTGCTCTCCACTGCGCCATATGGCTGTTCTTCACTGTCATTGTGGCTGTTCCCTCACTGTTCATCTCAAGCATGACATAAAATACAATGGACAGATCAAAAATCTCTCTGTGAGGAACCGTTCTTAAAAACTCCTGATTTTTCTCAGTATTGACCAAGCGGAATACAAGTCTATCCTTTATCCCTTCATAGGACATAAGATTCCTGTTATCCCATGGCTCATTACAGCGGATACACTCGTAGAATCCCATCACCTCATCTACTATGTCTGCGATGGAATCTCCGTTTTTATAACACTCATAGTACTCTTCAAGGTAGATCGCCGGTGAGATATTGACCCCTTTTTTCTCAACCATGATCCCCCTTTTCTCTGTCCCGTTATTCTTTATTGCCATATAGGATGAAACCCGTTCTGAATCTCCGAGCCTGTTGCTCATCATCTTTTCCACTGCGCGCACAAATTCTTTATAATCCATTCTTCTCCTTTCTCATGCGCGGTCCATATAAATTAAATGAGAAATCCGGTACGAAACATACCATTGAAATAGAATCAGTGATCTGAACAATATTATGTAATGCTCATTATAGACGAACCGATAAAAAATAGCAAGGCTTTTAAACCAGAAAAACCTCCGCACTTTAGCAGCGCGGAGGTTCTGGTCCTCTGTCATATTCACTTTATTATACTCTGGAAAGATACTCTCCTGTACGTGTGTCGATCTTGAGAACATCGCCGACCTCAACGAACAGCGGAACCATAACGGTTGCCCCGGTCTCAACAACAGCCGGTTTTGTAGCCCCCTGCGCTGTATCTCCCTTGAATCCCGGCTCTGTCTCTGTGATAGCGAGCTCCACAAAGAGCGGCGGCTCAACAGAAAATACATTTCCTTTGTGAGAACAAATCTTCACTGTCTCATTCTCTTTCACAAACTTCAGAGCGTCTCCGACCACATCTGCGTCCAGAGCGATCTGATCATATGTCTCCACATCCATGAAGTTGTACAAATCTCCGTCTTTGTAAAGATACTGCATATCTTTTCTGTCGATATGTGCATTTTCAAATTTCTCAGTCGGGCGGAACGTTTTCTCAACTACGCCGCCGCTGATGATGTTTTTCAGCTTTGTTCTGACGAACGCTGCACCTTTTCCCGGTTTTACATGCTGGAATTCCAGAATCTGAAAAATGTTTCCATCAATCTCAATGGTAAGTCCGTTCTTAAAATCTCCTGCTGCGACCATTTATAATCCTCCTTCAATCGTACGTGCGCCCTGCGGGCACTCCACTCTATTCATTTTATAATAATTCTCGTCTTTTTTCAATCCTTTTTTTGGATGTCAGTCATCTTCTGTCAGTTATTGTCCGTTTTCCGGTCCTTCTGTCTCATGTAAAAATGCAGAACGATCTTCTCCAGGTATCGTTTGAGCACGATCTGAATCTCCTCCTTCGGATGGATCGGTCTGACCAGGATACTGCGTATACCGGCGCGTTTCGCCCCCCACACATCCGTAAAGAGCTGATCTCCCACAAAAAGCGTTGTCTCTCTGTCCGTTCCCATGAGTTCCATGGCGCGGACGTAGTTTTTCACCGACGGTTTATGAGCATTGTAAATATACTCTGTACCGATATCCCGGTTAAACATCTTCACCCGCGGTTCCTGATTATTGGACAGGAGGCAGGAAGCAAATCCGATTTCCTTCAGCCTTGCAAACAGTTTACGCGCCCGTTCGTCCGCGGGAGCGCCGTGAGGCACAAGTGTATTGTCTATATCGAATATAACGCCTCTGTATCCTTCTCCATACAGTTTTTCAAAAGGGATAACATATGTGGATGCCACATATTCATCCGGAAAAAATCTTTCAAACATTATTTACCATCCAGTTCCATCAGCTTCGAGATCAGTTCCTCGCTGATCTGCAGGATCGTCTTGTTATCCGTCTGTATCACAACATCCGCGGCAGCCTCGTATTTCTCCCGGCGTTTTTCCATAAGATCCGCGATAAACTCAACATTTTTGTTACCGTTGAGCATCGGCCTGTCATCGCTGTCCTTCACTCGCTCATAGATAGTCTCCGGACTTGCGGTAAGAAGAACCACGCGTCCGTTTTTCTTCATCTCAACCACATTTTCCTCACGGAGCGCCGCTCCACCTCCGCAGGAGATGACACAGTTCTTTCCTGTCTGGAGTTCTTTTAACAGTTTTGTCTCCAGTCCTCTGAAATATTCTTCTCCATAGGTTGCAAAAATATCCGGAATACTCATCTGTTCTCTCTCAGAAATCTCCTGGTCCATCTCCACCAGCCGCATGTCAAACATCGTGCTCAGATAATCTGAGATCGTTGTTTTCCCGGCTCCCATAAAGCCGATCAGGACAATATTGTATGAGAAGAGCTTTCTTGCCTGGATCCGCTTACTGTTCCGCAGGATCCGTTTGAACACATCCTGAATCTCCTCTCTGTACTTGTTGTCCTTCAATTTTTCATCAAGCCTGCGCTGCTGTTTCGCTTCCTGAGCCGGCTGCAGGATCGGCATACCGTATGTCTCTTTGTATGCCATGATCTTCTCGATTATCGCATTTCTCTCCACGAGAGCATCTATGATCTTGTCGTCACAGAGTGCAAGCTGCTCGCGGTACATTTCCAGATCGTTCATATTCTTCCTCCAGACTTTAAGGCGGGCAGAAGCCCGCCGATACTGCTAGTTCACAAATATGCGACAAGCACTGCCTTCCGCACAATCTTTTATATTATATCAATTCTCCCTGCTTCTGTCCATAGCCTTCCGCACATTCAGCCTGAATTCTTCCCACTCATCTTCATGATCCACAAAATATTTCGGGCAGATCTTCCCGGTCACATCATAATGCCGTATCACATCTTCCTCCGTCAGATCAAATTTCATACAGAGCCATGCGGTGAGCTGAACAAGAGAACGGTATGTCTCGTCTGTAAATTCCCCACTCTCATCAGGATGGCAGCATTCAATCGAGACCGTATCAAAATTCCTTTCATTTGACGCATATGCAACCTCCCATGTAGGCACGCACTGGATGATCTCGCCCTCCAGCCCGATAATAAAATTACTGCTTGCTTCCGTCGTATGTGTATACTGCAGATCATTAAAATAATCCCTGTTCTCCTGCGCCGTACTCCCGGGATTTGCCGTGTAATGGATCACGATGCCATTGATCCCCTCTGTCTCGATTCCCGGTCTGGAGTATGCGTTGACGTCGAGGAGCTGCACGTCAATATCCGGTTCAGATGCATCCACGTCAAGGTTACGCCTTCCCCCCGAGACACAGGAATAAATTCCAAGGATCAGCGTCAGCGCGATCAGAGCAAGGATTCCTGCCCTGATATACACTGCTCTGCGATCTGTCTTTTTTCTTCTTTTCCTTCTTCTTCCGCCCTGTCCTGTCGTCATTCGTATCCCTCATCTTCTGCTTTCAGCTTTTTTCATGATATCACACATTTTCTAAAGGTTTGTGAAAACTTTCTTATGAATTTATAAAGCAGCAGAACACAAAAGCTGCACCGGCTTTCTATGCCGGTGCAGCTGCACATCAAAGTCCCGAAGGACTCTTTTGCTTCCTATAATCACTCTTTCCTACTCGTCAACGCTATAGTTCGGCGCTTCTTTCGTGATGTGGATATCATGAGGATGACTCTCTCTGAGTGATGCAGCAGAAATCTTCACGAACTGTCCGTTTTCCTTCAGTTCCTCGATCGTTGCTGTACCGCAGTATCCCATACCGGAACGAAGTCCGCCCATCAGCTGGAATACAGTATCCTCAACGGTTCCTTTATAAGCGACACGCCCTTCAACGCCTTCCGGTACAAGCTTCTTTGCGTTCTCCTGGAAATAACGGTCTTTGCTTCCGTTCTCCATAGCCGCGATAGAGCCCATGCCGCGATATACCTTGTACTTTCTTCCCTGATAAAGTTCAAATGTTCCCGGGCTCTCGTCACAGCCGGCAAAGATGCTTCCCATCATACATACATTTGCTCCTGCTGCAATCGCCTTTGTCATATCTCCGGAATACTTGATACCTCCATCTGCGATGATCGGGATGCCGTACTCCTTCGCCACCTCATAGCAGTTCATGACAGCCGTGATCTGAGGTACGCCGATACCGGCAACGACACGTGTCGTACAGATAGATCCCGGTCCGATTCCGACCTTGACCGCATCCACACCGGCTTCGATCAGTGCTCTCGTCGCCTCGCCTGTAGCCACATTACCCGCGATCACCTGAAGATCCGGGAACTTCTCTTTTACCATCCGCACCGTGCGCAGAACGTTTGCAGAATGTCCGTGGGCGGAATCCATTACCACGACATCCACTTTCGCGTTTACGAGTGCTTCCACGCGCTCCAGGCAGTTTGCCGTAATACCGATCGCCGCTCCGCAGAGAAGACGTCCCTGAGAATCCTTTGCGGACAGCGGATATTTGATCTGTTTCTCGATATCCTTGATCGTGATAAGCCCCTTCAGATTGCCTTCATCGTCTACGATCGGAAGTTTTTCCTTTCTTGCCTTTGCCAGGATCTTCTTTGCCTCTTCCAGAGTGATCCCTTCCTTTGCCGTGATGAGACCTTCTGAAGTCATGGATTCTTTGATTTTCTTAGAGAAGTCTTCCTCAAATTTCAGGTCACGGTTTGTGATGATGCCGACAAGTTTGCGTCCCTCTGTGATCGGCACACCGGAAATACGGAACTTCGCCATCAGATTGTTTGCGTCCTCCAGTGTATGCTCCGGTGACAGGTAGAAAGGATCTGTGATAACCCCATTCTCTGATCTTTTTACCTTATCAACCTCTTCCGCCTGCTGCTCGATGGACATATTTTTATGGATGATACCGATTCCTCCCTGACGCGCCATCGCGATCGCCATTCTGTGTTCTGTTACTGTATCCATCCCGGCACTCATCATCGGGATATTAAGCTTGATCTTTTTTGTCAGATATGTGGAAAGATCCACCTGATTCGGAATCACCTCAGAATATGCAGGGACAAGCAAAACATCATCAAATGTAATCCCCTCGCCAATAATTTTCGCCATTGCCTATCTACCTCTCTTTCTTCGAATCCACTTATGTAAAGATGCCAGAGTCAAAAGGTCTGAGCCAACATGAGCTGGCTCATAAATAAGTGGGTGAGAGACCTTGGGACCCGCCCCGATATGAGCATAAAAGCGGGATGTATGTCCCACGATATGCGAATATTGGGGAGGATTGCGGGAGTGCGGAGCACAGAACAATCCGTAGGCATCGGAGTTGGGGCTTTTGACCCCAACATCATGTAAATGTATTATCTGATATACTACATAAATTCAGGACAGATGTCAAGACTTTCACAGGTCTGCACCGGAAGGAAAGGTTGATTTATTTTTAATTCTATTATTAAGCTGTACTTATAGATCGAGCTCTGTTTTTTAGTACAGTTACTATTTTCTCTCGTCGCCTCTGGCAACAAAGAGTTCGTCTGCGGTGCTCCCGCGCCGAGCGGGGTCGCTTTAGCGGCGAATTTCCATTTCGCGCGAATGCGCATCCCGCAGAGCGTTTAGTTTAACAGGGAACGAAGTTTCCTATTAAACTAAAAACAGGGATGTACTTTTCAAAAGTACATCCCTGTTTTCAATCTGTTTCACAGAACCCGACCCACGGGATCTTTCCCTGTTAATTACATCATTCCCGGATTTGCTGCCGGTGCCGGTGTGTCTTCTTTGATCGTAGATACAACCGCCTCTGTTGTCAGCAGTGTAGCTGCAACGCTTGTTGCGTTCTGGAGAGCGCTTCTTGTAACCTTTGCAGGATCAAGGATTCCGTTCTCAACCATATTTACATATTCCTCTTTGTAAGCGTCAAAGCCTGTTCCCGGCTCGGACTCTCTTACCTTATTCACGATAACTGCTCCCTCAAGACCTGCGTTTGCAGCGATCTGATACAGCGGAGCCTCAAGTGCTTTCAGGATGATCTTCGCACCTGTCTTCTCGTCGCCTTCCAGCTCGTCAGCAAGTTTTGCAACTTCTTTTGCAGCATGGATATATGCAGAACCGCCTCCAGCGATGATTCCTTCCTCAACTGCTGCTCTTGTAGCGTTCAGAGCATCTTCCATACGGAGTTTTGCTTCTTTCATCTCTGTCTCGGTAGCTGCGCCGACACGGATAACCGCTACGCCGCCTGCCAGTTTTGCAAGTCTTTCCTGAAGTTTCTCTCTGTCAAAGTCAGATGTTGTCTCCTCAATTGCCTTCTTGATCTGAGCAACTCTGTCTGCGATGGCAGCTTTATCGCCGCATCCGTCAACGATAACTGTGTTTTCTTTCTGGATCTTAACAGATTTTGCACGTCCAAGCTGCTCCATCGTTGTCTCTTTGAGATCCAGGCCAAGCTCCTCGGAGATCACCTGTCCGCCTGTCAGGATTGCGATATCCTGAAGCATCTCTTTTCTTCTGTCGCCATATCCCGGTGCTTTTACAGCCGCAACATTAAATGTACCGCGCAGTTTGTTGACGATCAGTGTTGTAAGAGCTTCACCTTCTACATCCTCCGCGATGATCAGAAGTCTTGCTCCGGACTGCACGATCTGCTCAAGGAGCGGAAGAATATCCTGAATATTGGAGATCTTCTTATCTGTGATCAGAATATAAGGATCTTCCAGAACTGCTTCCATCTTCTCCATATCTGTCGCCATGTATGCTGAAATATATCCGCGATCGAACTGCATACCTTCTACCAGATCCAGCTCTGTCTGCATTGTCTTGGACTCTTCAATGGTAATAACGCCATCATTGGATACTTTCTCCATCGCATCTGCCACCATCTCGCCGACGCCCTCGTCTCCGGAGGAAACAGCTGCAACTCTGGCAATCTGCTCTTTTCCATTTACCTTGCTGCTCATTGCCTGGATCGCTTCTACAGCCTTATCTGTAGCTTTCTTCATACCTTTTCTCAGAACGATCGGGTTTGCTCCTGCCTCCAGGTTCTTCATTCCCTCATGTACCATAGCCTGAGCCAGTACTGTAGCTGTTGTAGTACCATCACCTGCAACATCATTTGTCTTAGAAGCGACTTCTCTGATGAGCTGTGCTCCCATATTTTCGAATCCATCCTCAAGCTCGATCTCTTTCGCGATCGTCACACCATCGTTTGTGATCAGCGGAGCGCCGAATGATTTGTCGAGGACAACATTTCTTCCTTTCGGTCCGAGAGTTACCTTTACTGTATCTGCCAGCTGATCTACACCTTTCTCAAGTGCTGCTCTGGCTTCTGTTCCATATTTGATTTCTTTTGCCATTTTAAGCATCTCCTTCTATTTTCTATCTTTTTCTATTCATTATGCCCGAGGCCTTAAAACCTCGCCAGGTACCGTATCCTTCGGATACCGATGATACGGCTCTCATTCGCTCGCCGTATCGGCTAAAACACCAGGCTCGAAAGAACCTCGCCAAGTGCTGTATCCTTCGGATACCGATGATACGGCTCTCATTCGCTCGCCGTATCGGCTAAAACACTAGGCTCGAAAGAACCTCGCCAAGTGTTTTATGCCTCGACGATTGCAAGAACATCACTCTGTTTAACGATGATGTACTCTTCTCCGTCAAGTTCTACGTCTGTTCCTGCGTACTTGGAGTAGATTACCTTATCCCCTTCTTTTACCTGCATAACTACTTCTTTGCCATCTATATTTCCTCCAGGGCCTACTGCGATAACTTCTGCTTCCTGCGGTTTTTCTTTCGCCTGTCCTGGTAAAACGATCCCGGATTTCGTTGTCTCTTCTGCTTCTAACTGTTTTAAAACGATCTTGTCACCTAATGGTACTAACTTCATTGTAATTCCTCCTTGCCTGATTTTATTAGCACTCATTTAAGTCGAGTGCTAAACTTCACGAATATAAAATAGCACTCTCAGCACTGTTTGTCAACCTAGTTTAAACTTTTTTTATAAAGATCAGGATCTTTCCGGCAGCCGCCTGCCGGGCAGACCCGGACTTTGACCTGTCTCGTTGGAACAAAGAGTCCCGCTTGCGGAACTCTCGCGCCGAGCGCGGTCGCTTTAGCGGCAAATTTCCGCTTCGCGCGAGTGCGCATCCCGCGGAGCGTTTTGTTTGATAGGGAACTAAGTTTCCTATCAGACAAAAACGGGTCCCCCGCTTCTGCGGGGAACCCGTTCTGCCGGATCCGAAGGATCTCTGCCTGTCTTCAGGCTCTCTTTGTCACCCTCCGGCCCTCATATACATTATAAAATCCGTTTTCGATCCGAAACTTCAGCAGATTCAGATCTTCTGAGCGGTATCTTTCTTTTACGACTCCGGTACAGTAAAGAAGTTCAGACTTTGTCGAAATATAGCATCTGTACTTCGCGTCAAGCGAAATGTCAGTCAGATCATCTTCCTTCAGTTCCAGATAAATATAATCCTCTTCCAGATCATATTTATACACTCTGCATTTTCTTGTCGAATCATCAAAGATCCCGTCCGCCGAGATTATCTTTTCCATCTGAAGATCAACTGGATTTCCTTCGTACATTTCCTCACTCCTGACTACATGCGCTCTTTCTTGATACGTTCAAGCTCGGTAAAGACATAATCGTTGAGCACTTTGATATAGGTTCCCTTCATTCCGGATGATCTGGACTCGATCACGCCCGCACTTTCAAACTTCCGAAGCGCATTGACGATAACAGAGCGGGTGATCCCCACCCGGTCCGCAACTTTGCTCGCCACAAGTATCCCCTCCGTGCCGTCAAGTTCATCAAAGATGTGTATGATCGCTTCCAGCTCGGAGAAAGAAAGTGTTCCGATCGCAGACTGAACGATATGCTCTTTTCTCGTTTCCTCCGCACTCTCCTCATTTACAGACCGGAGCATCTCAAGCCCCACCACTGCTGTCCCGTATTCACTGAGGATGATGTCGTCGATAGAATATGTAGAATCCTGTTTGTAGATAAACAGGGTTCCCAGCCGCTCCCCCGCAATGTCAATAGGTGTTACGATGGCCTGATATCCCGTCACAGCTTCCGGGGAAAATCCGAGCGTCTCAAGATTTACGTTCTCCTTTGTCGACAGGATACTGAGGAGCCTTTCATTCAGCATGCTGTCAATATGAGATCCCACTGACTCTGTGATCAGCTCATGGATCTCCTTCACCTTACTGCATTTTCCAACGCCGAGTATCTTTCCCTTCTTGCTGACTACCAGCACATTGGAATCAAGGATATCTGTAAGAACGGCACAGATATCATTAAACACGACCTTACTCGAATTATTGTTGTGCAGCAGCTTGTTGATTTTTCTGGTTTTATCCAATAGTTGTACGCTCATTATTTCCTCCGCATTCTACAATAAACTTCCATTAATTGTGTACACAAATCGCAATAAAAAAATAGACAGGTTAATATTATCACACAATTCTGGAAATATCAATGTGATTCCCCAATACTTTTCAGATTGCCGTCCGACAGATCACCGCAACGCGCCTCTCCGTCAGAAGCCGGCTCCGCTATTCTTCCTTTGAGTCCCTCTTCAGCGCTGTGACATACCCGCACTCTTTATTGGCACATACGAGCCGGTTGCCCTTTTCAACCATATAGCCTCCGCACTCGGGACACTTCTCCTTCGACGGTTTCTGCCAGGACATAAATTCACACTCCGGATTATTCTCACATCCGTAGTATTTTCTCCCCTTCTTCGTCTTACGGATGACGACGTCTTTTCCGCAGACCGGACACGGAACTCCGATCTTCTCCAGATAGGGCTTTGTATTTCTGCACTCCGGGAAACCGGGACAGGCGAGAAATTTTCCGTGGGGACCGTACTTGATGACCATGTTACGTCCGCATTCCTCGCAGATCACATCTGTCACCTCGTCCTCGATCTTGACAGTCTCCAGCTCTTTTTCCGCTTTCTTCACAGCCTCCTCAAGGTCCGGATAGAAGTTTCGGATCACTTCCTTCCACTCTACCTTCCCCTCCTCAACCATATCGAGAAGCCCTTCCATATTTGCAGTAAAGTTCACATCGACGATACTGGGGAACGACTGTTTCATCATGCTGTTCACAACCTCGCCGATCTCGGTGAGATAAAGGTTCTTTCCCTCTTTTGTAACATATCTCCTGCCCAGAATAATCGCGATGGTAGGCGCATAGGTACTCGGACGTCCGATCCCCTGCTCTTCAAGTGTCTTGACCAGGGTAGCCTCCGTGTAATGAGCAGGCGGCTGCGTATAGTGCTGTTTCGGATCAAACTCTTCCCTGGTGAGAACAGAATCCGGACTGAGATTCCCCACCAGCACATTGCTCTCTTCTTTTTCCTCGTCCGCTTCCGTATAAACACAGCGGAATCCGTCAAAGGCCACTTTCGCAGTAGAAACCGTGAAACAATACTGATCAGCACCGATCTTCACAGAAATCGTCTCATAACGTGCCGGCTGCATGCGGCTCGCCACAAACCGTTTCCAGATAAGCTGGTACAGACGGAACTGATCCCTTGTCAAAGACTCTTTCAGGGCCGCCGGCGTCCTGGTGATGTCCGTTGGACGGATTGCCTCATGCGCATCCTGGATTTTCTTTCCTGTATTCTTGGAAGCACTGCCTTCCGCCACATACTCTTTGCCATAAACAGAACCGATGTACTCTCTGGCAGAGGCGTCCGCCTCCTCCGAGATCCTGGTAGAATCCGTACGGAGGTAAGTGATCACACCCACTGTGCCGTTCCCTTTAATATCAATTCCCTCGTAAAGCTGCTGAGCGATACGCATTGTTTTCTGCGTACCGAAATTCAGCGCCTTGGACGCCTCCTGCTGAAGCGTACTGGTAGTAAAAGGAAGAGGCGCCCTGCGGATCCTTTCGCTCTTCTTGATGTCTGTGATCTTGAATTCTGCATTTTCAACAGCTTTGAGAATCTGATCCAGTTCTTCCTTTGTATGGATCGTGATCTTCTTATTTTCTGTTCCGTAGAACTTTGCGGTCAGGGGACGTCTCTCTCCCTTAACCTTGAGGACTGCATCCAGCGTCCAGTACTCTTCCGGGATAAATGCATTGATCTCATCCTCACGGTCTGCCACCAGACGAAGCGCAACAGACTGAACACGGCCCGCACTCAGCCCCCGCTTTACCTTTGTCCAGAGAATCGGGCTGATCATATATCCGACCATACGGTCGAGCACACGTCTTGCCTGCTGTGCGTTCACTAGGTTCATATCAATGTCCCTGGGTGCCTTCAGAGAAGCTTTTACGGCATTCTTTGTGATCTCGTTAAATGTGATCCTCCTCATCTTTTTCTCATCAAGCTTTAACGCTGCCGCAAGATGCCAGGAAATCGCCTCTCCTTCTCGGTCGGGGTCGGTTGCCAGATAGACTCTGTCAGATTTCTTCACTTCTTTTCTGAGGCTGGCAAGAATCTCTCCCTTGCCGCGGATCGTAATATATTTTGGCTCATAATCATGTTCTATGTCGATGCCAAGCTGGCTTTTCGGCAGATCGCGCACATGCCCCTGCGATGCCGCAACTGTATAGCTGCTGCCAAGAAATTTTTTTATTGTCTTCACCTTAGCTGGTGACTCCACAATGACAAGATAATGTGCCATAAGATCTGACTCCCTCCATCCGGCAGATTTTCCGCCTTCTATTTTACTTTTATATAATAATTCTTCGAAATTTCTCTGATGTATCCCTGCAGTTCCAGCGAGACGAGGATATTAAGCAGCTCCCCTGCCCCAAGTTTCGTCTCTTCCACAAGCCGGTCCACATTCTTCGGATATAAACCGAGACAACTATACACCAATTTTTCTGTAGTTTCAAGCATTTTTTTGTTTTTATCCTCTTTTCCCGTCCTCCCGGAAACGTTGAAATTCCATTCATTCAGAAGGCTTTCCGGATCCAGGAGCAGGCCAGCTCCCTGCTGGATCAGCCGGTTGCATCCGATGCTCAGTTCACTGTTCACCGGTCCCGGAAGTGCATAGACATCTCTCCCCTGCTCCAGAGCCAGGTCGGCGGTGATGAGAGATCCGCTTTTTTCCCTTGCCTCCATGACAAGGACTGCGTCTGAGAGACCGCTGATGATCCGGTTCCTGGGAGGGAAATTCTGAGGCAGAGGAGGCGTACCCGGCGGATATTCCGACAGGATTCCTCCGCCCTGGTTCAGAATATCCACATACAGCCCGATGTGTTCCCGCGGATAACAGACATCTGCTCCGCTTCCGAGTACCGCAAAAGTACGTCCGCCTCCCATCAGCGCGCCCCTCTGTCCCATTCCGTCTATCCCCCGGGCCAGACCGCTGATGATCTCAATCCCGCAGCCGGCCAGTATTTTCCCGAATTCCACTGCATATTTTTCTCCGTAAGGAGTACATCTTCTCGCACCGACGATTGCCGCCTTTTTTGACTCCTGGTCCGGCAGCCTTCCCTTCACATAAAGGGCGTAAGGGAAATCCTGGAGTTCCAGAAGGCGGCCGGGATACTCCCCGTCAAAAAAAGGTATGAACCGGATCCCTTTTTCGCACATCTTTTCGTATTCTTCTCCCGGTTTCTTCTCCTTTTGTGCATGTCTAATTGTATTTTTCTCTGTTTCGGTTAAGAACCCGATTTCTGAAATCTCTGTTTCTTCTATATAATAAACATTCTCTGCCGTTTTCATGTGCTGGCGAAGAAGACATTTCTTTCTGGAGGAAATCCTCAGTTCCGCCAGCCAGAGTTCGTATTTTACTTTGTTTCTTTTCTCTTCCTTCATCATGTCTGCTGCCTCCCCCAGTATTTTCTGTCCACCATCCGGTATCCGATCGCCTCTCTGAGATGTTCCTCTCTGATCTTCTCCTCCCCGGCAAGATCCGCGGCTGTTCTCGCCACCCGCAGGATCCGGTAATAAGCCCTGGCGCTCATTTTCATCACCGTAAATGCTGTCTCCATCAAGTTTCTCCCTTTCTGATCGAGTTCGCAGTATTTCTTCAGATCCTCTCCCGACAGCATGGAGTTTGTCCGGATTTTTCCTTTGTATCGCTGACTCTGGATCTCTCTCGCCCTGCACACTCTGTCCCGTATGGACGCGGAACACTCCGCTGTCCTGCTTCCTGTCAGATCCTCAAACCCTATCCTCGAGGACTCGGCGCAGAGATCGATCCGGTCCAGGAAAGCCTGACTGACTCTACCGATATATGCCTGGATCTGGGCCGGCGTACAGGTACACCGTTCCATATCCGGATAGCATCCGCAGGGGCAGGGATTCATCGCAGCCACCAGCATAAAATCCGCTGGGAAGCTGTAGTTCCCGCATGTCCTGGAAAGCTGGATTGAATGGCTTTCCAGAGGCTGGCGAAGCACTTCCAGAACACCTTTTCTGAACTCCGGAAGTTCATCAAGAAAGAGTACTCCGCCATGCGCGAGACTGATTTCTCCCGGCCGCGGGATCAGCCCGCCTCCGATCAGTGCCGCCTTTGTCGCCGTATGGTGCACACTCCGAAAAGGTCTGCGCCGGATCAGCGGTTCCTTTTCATCCAGCAGCCCCACTACACTGTATATCTTTGTAATCTCCATGCTCTCCTCCTCTGTCAGCGGAGGCAGGATCCCCGCTATACACTTTGCGGTCATTGTCTTCCCGCTGCCCGGCGGACCGATCATGAGGAGATTGTGTCCTCCTGCCACTGCCAGTTCCGCTGCTCTGCGTACACTTTCCTGGCCTCTGACCTGGGAAAAATCATTTTCTTCCGAAGCCGATCTGCTCATTCCATCAGTTCTTCCGGTGCAGAAGCCGATCTCTTTTCTTCCGTTCAAAAAATCCACTGTGTCCCGGAGATTCCGAACGCCTGCAATCTTCATCCCGTCCACCAGGGCAGCCTCCCTGGCATTTTCCGCCGGAACGATACAGCAGCCGGTCCCCGCCTTTTTTGCCTCCATCACCACCGGCAGGATTCCCGGTACTTTTCTCACCTGCCCGTCCAGGCTCAGCTCTCCGATAAGCAGTGTGTCCTTCACACGCACGGCGTCGATTTCCCCCAGAGACACGAGGATTGCCGCCGCGATAGGCAGATCAAATGACGCCCCTCTCTTTCTCATTGTCGCCGGAGCCAGATTGATCACCGTCCTCTTTGCAGGAAAGCTGTAACCCGAATTACGGATCGCCGTCCTCACCCGTTCTGACGCCTCCTTTACCTCTGATGACAGGTACCCAACCATGTGGAAAACAGGAAGCCCGTTGCTGACATCCGCCTCCACCCGGATGAGTTCCACCCGAAGTCCCTCCATGGCTCCGGATATCACTGTACTGAAACTCATTCGCATTCTCCTTTCTTCAAGAGTCCCTGCAATTTCACCGTAAACACCACAAATATTTACATATGTCTCCTCGCGGACACTGTAAACCTTAATTGAAAAATTGGCTGAATCAGCCGGAAATGATCTCCGGGAATGATATTCCCGGGAATGTAAGACCATAATAGAACTTCTCCAAGCATCCTGTCAATCGATTTTTTCATATCCGCGACACGTTCCGTTTCGCAGGTCCGCCGTCCTCTTTTTGATTGGAAAAGCACAATGCGGCCTGTTTTTTCATAAACTATACTAAATGTGCTAAGAGGTGCCGTCTTGAAATCATTTCCCAGTCCTCTCACCCCTGCGGAAGAGAAGTATTACATCCAGAAGTACACGGAAGGAGACCTCGAAGCAAAACACATCCTTATCGAGCGGAATCTCCGCCTCGTCGCCCATGTCCTGAAAAAATATCAGAATCTCGATGAAGATCCGGAGGACCTTCTGTCCATTGGAACGATCGGGCTGATCAAAGCCGTCGTCACTTTTAATCCGGAGAAAGGAAACAGGCTTGCCGCTTACGCCTCGCGATGTGTGGAAAACGAGATCCTGATGCATATCCGTGCCCGGAGAAAAGGCGGGAAAGAGGTCTCCCTCTACGAGCCCATCGGGACCGACCGGGAAGGCAATGAGATCCGGCTGTACGACGTCATGGAAACAGATGAGCCGGATATTCCAGAAAAGATCAACCTGAAAGAAGATATCCAGAAACTCTATGAAAAAGTAGAAAGCGAGCTCTCCCAGAGGGAAAAGCTCGTTCTGAAAATGAGATATGGACTTTATAACGGAGAGCAGTATACACAGCGGGAAATTGCCAGACAGCTTGGAATTTCCCGCTCTTATGTCTCAAGGATAGAAAAAAGCGCAGTCCAGAAACTGCGCCTGTTTTTCAAATGATCTGCTCGTCTGTCGGATCCTCGTAGTAATCCAGAAGCGGTTCTTTTTTCACCGATCTGAGAAGGCATACCGGAAAACTCTTTACACCGGAATTATATTGAGCGGCATAGGCGTTATAAGCCATCTTCGCCTGCGCCAGGTCCTCATATTCCTTCACGATCTGCGAGAACAGTTTCATCACCGTCTCATCAGAGCGTAACATCGGATAGGCGCTCAGACTCGCCTTGACTTCTCCCAGCGATCTGAGATGCCTGTATTTCTTCGAATCATTCCGGCTCACCTTCAGGTAAACATCCTCCTCATGCTTCATCTGTCTCTCCACGACCGGATCAAGCTGGAGCAGAATATTTTCAATACGTCCTCCGATCACTTTGATATTGCTCTTCATGGCCACTGCCTGTTCACGTATGCGGTGAAGGCCGTTATTCTCAATGTTTATCCCACCTGCGACAGAGATGACAAGACTCAGGACAAAGCCTACAGTATACACCCATCCTGAAATTTCTTCCGTTTCCGGCTCAAACATCAGGCTCAGCGCCACAATGATAAACAGGCTGAGGAAAAGAAACACGATCACATAGAGCAGCAGTTTGACAATAAACGGCATTTTCTGAAGCCACATGATAAAATCCCCCCTTAGACTTTTCCTCATTGTACCACAAAAAAGGTTCTAAGGGGGGATTTTTCAGTTATTTCCTGCTTTTTCTTTCTGTCTCATGAACGCGGCTCACAACGCCGCAGGATATCATATTTTTCAGGACATGAACTGAGTTCCACAAAAAGCACCTGTTTCGGATGCGGGGCACTCTCCTGCTCCTGGCCCTCTTCGTTTAATATACGTCTGACCAGAACCTCCGCATTTCTCCCATCAGGCTTCATGATCTCAATGGTCTCTCCCACTGAAAACTTGTTTCTCTGTTCGATCCGGCATAGGCCGTTCTTCACCTCTCCCACGATTCCCAGATAGGTATACTCTTTCACATAAGTATTACTGTCATATATCTGAGCATCCTCATCGGGTTTTCCGAAGAAAAAGCCTGTGGTGAACTTACGGTAGGTGCAGTTGGAAATCTGATCCAGATACCAGGGCATGTTCTTCCGGTAAAGCTCAGGATCTTCCAGATAATCATCGATCGCCCTGCGGTACGTTCTCGCGACAGTCGCAACATAGAGAGCGGTCTTCATCCTTCCCTCGATCTTGAAGCTGTCGATCCCTGCCTCGATCAGTTCCGGTATATGCTCGATCATGCACAGATCCTTTGAATTGAAAATGTAGGTTCCCCTTTCGTTTTCATAGACCGGCATATATTCACCTGGCCTCGTCTCTTCCACCACCGCATATTTCCAGCGGCAGGGATGGGTACAGGCTCCCCGGTTGGCATCCCTTCCGGTAAAGTAATTGCTGAGAAGACATCTCCCGGAATAGGAGATACACATTGCACCGTGAACGAACGTCTCGATCTCCAGATCCTCCGGGATATGAGAGCGGAGTTCCCGTATCTCTTTGAGTGAAAGTTCTCTGGCGGAGACTACTCTCTTCGCGCCCTGCCTGTACCAGAAATTATAGGTCCCGTAGTTGGTGTTGTTTGCCTGGGTGCTGATATGCCGGTCAATCTCCGGGCAGACTTCTTTCGCAATATCATAGACACCGGGATCCGCAATGATCAGGGCATCCGGCTTCAGCTCTCTCAGTTCTTCAAAATATTCCCGCACTCCGGGCAGGTCGCTGTTATGGGCAAGTATGTTGGCTGTCACATGGACTGACACTCCGTGGGCATGAGCGAATTCAATTCCCTCCCGCATATCCTCCATGGAAAAATTCTTCGCCTTTGCGCGCAGTCCAAATGCTTCTCCGCCGATATAAACCGCGTCCGCGCCGAAAATAACAGCCGTTTTCAGCACCTCCAGGCTGCTCGCAGGTATCAGTAATTCAGGATGTCTCTTCATCATTCTTTTCCTTTCTCACGCTCTGTTTGACACTTACCGCCACTCCGTCTCCCAGGGGAAGGATGGACGTGACCAGGTCTTCCCTGTGCTTGAGTTCATACAGATACTCTCTCATCCGTGCATGGATCGTCCGGTTCCGGCGCTCAACGGCAAATCTGGATTCGATCACATCACCGTCCTGCATCACATTGTCAGATACCAGACATCCCCCCTCGGAAAGAAGGCGCATCACATCCGGGAGATAATGGATATACTGGCCTTTCGCTGCATCCATAAAGATAAAATCAAACTCTCCGCCGAGCTGTGCGAGTACTTTCGCGGCGTCCCCCTCGATCAGAGTGATCCGCTCCTCTTTTCCCGCCCGTATAAAATTCTCCCTTGCTATTGGAATCCGTTTTTCATAGTTTTCTATCGTCGTAATCCTGCATCCGACCGGAGCATATTCACTCATCAATAACGCAGAGAAACCTACGGCAGTCCCGACCTCCAGAATGCTCGCAGGTTTCTGCAGCGAAATCAGCACTTTCAGGAAGCTCTGCATCTCGCGCCGGATGATCGGCACGTCAGATGCACGGGCTTCTCTCTCAATGGTTTCCAGTATTTCGCTGTTCTCTGTATCAAGGGAATTGATGAATGTGACGATACGTTCATCTGTTATCATATGTTACACATCCACATCCATTATGATCGGAATGACCATAGGTTTCCTCTTTGTTTTCTTCCATATAAAATCATTCATCGCATCGCGGATCACAAGTTTGATCCGGTTCCAGTCCGTATGCCTTCCGGAAAGACATTTGTCAAGCGCTTCCGCCACAGCATGTCTGGCCTCATCCATAAGCTGCTCGGACTCTCTGACATAGACAAATCCACGGGATACAATATCCGGTCCCGCCAGCAGACGATTTGTCCTGCGCTCCAGGGTGAGCACAACGATGATGATACCGTCCTCCGCCAGATGCTGCCTGTCCCGCAGAACGATATTTCCCACATCGCCTACTCCCAGTCCATCCACGAGTATTGCCCCTGTGTGGACCTTATCGACCACTTTGCAAGACTCTGAGTCAAGCTCCAACACATCACCGGACTGTATGATAAAGATATTTTCTTTCGGAATCCCCAGGGATTTTGCCACTCCCGCATTTGCTTTCAGGTGACGGTATTCACCGTGTACCGGGATCGCGTATTTCGGCTTGACAAGAGAATAGATCAGTTTCAGTTCTTCCTGACAGGCATGTCCTGACACATGGGCATCCTGGAAGATAACTTCCGCACCCTGCGCGGACAGTTCGTTGATGATCCTTGAAACTGATTTCTCATTTCCCGGAATCGGATTGGAGCTTAAAATGATCGTGTCGTTGGGCTGGATCGTCACCTTGCGGTGCACGCCAGCTGCCATCCTGGACAGAGCCGCCATGGATTCTCCCTGACTTCCAGTTGTGATCAGCACCATCTTCTCCGGCGGATAATTCTTCATCTCGTCAATCTCGATGAGTGTTTTGTCCGGAACATTCAGATATCCAAGCTCCGAAGCGGTGGAGATGATGTTCACCATGCTCCGTCCTTCCACTACCACTTTTCTTCCATACTTATATGCCGAGTTGATGATCTGCTGCACACGGTCCACATTGGACGCGAATGTGGCGATGATCAGTCTCGTGTTCTGATGTTCCGCGAAAATATGATCAAAGGTGATACCCACGGTCCTCTCTGACTGGGTAAATCCTTTTCTCTCCGCATTGGTACTGTCGGACATGAGCGCAAGGACACCCTTCTTCCCGATCTCCGCAAATCTCTGCAGATCGATGGCATCCCCAAACACCGGTGTGTAATCCACCTTGAAGTCTCCCGTGTGTACCACGACTCCCGCCGGCGAATAGATTGCCAGAGCCGACGCATCCTGGATACTGTGATTGGTCTTGATAAATTCGATCCGGAATTTCCCAAGATTGATAGACTGTCCGTGACGTACCACTTTTCTCTTCGTACTTCGGAGCAGATTATGCTCTTTCAGCTTATTCTCAATGATACCCATGGTCAGCTTTGTCGTATAGATCGGGATATTGATCTCCTTGAGCACATAGGGCAGTGCACCGATATGATCCTCATGTCCGTGGGTGATGACAAATCCCTTCACCTTGGATATATTGTCTTTCAGATAAGTGACGTCCGGAATCACCAGATCAATGCCCAGCATGTCATCCTCCGGGAACGCGAGTCCGCAGTCCACAACGACGATACTGTCCTCATACTCGAACGCCGTAATGTTCATACCGATCTGTTCCAGTCCGCCCAGCGGTATGATACGCAGTTTTCCATTGTTCTGTTTTTTCAAATTATTAAGCACCTCCATTTTATTTTATGTAAGTTTCTCTTTACTTCCGGGCATAAAAAAGACAGCAGTCGTACGGGCTGCCTCCCTGAACAGTTCATTTTTCTTTTTTCATGCACTCTCTGCACAGACCATAAAACTTCAGTTCGTGATCAAGGACATGAAATCCGGTCGCTTTCTCAATGTAATGCTCAAGATCATCGAGCAGGTCGTCCCCGAATGGGATCACCTTATTACATTTCCTGCATATGAGATGATGGTGGTTATGCTTTGACTCTCCCAAAAAGAGATGCCCGATCTCATAACGCACGCATCCGTCATCAAAGCTGATCCTGTCCACGAGCTGCATATCCCACAAAAGCTGCAGTGTCCTGTATACGGTGGCAAGTCCGATATCCGGATAGTCCTCCGATACAAGTTCATAAATATCCTCTGCAGTCATGTGTCTGCCGCTGTTCTCCTCGAGCACTGATAAAACAAGGAGTCTCTGTCTGGTGACTTTAAGCCCCTTTTTCTTCAGCCTGTCTTTCAGCAGTTCCTGAACCTCTTTCTGTTCCATCAGTGTTACGTCCCCCGCAGTAAAAATCTATTGTAAACATCCGCTCATGCCGTCCGGCATCTGTCGGATCTTACATTTCAATATCAACATCCTCCAGCAGTTCCTCAAATACTTTCGACACTGCCAGAAGCTCTGTCTCATCTTCCACGATCTCGTAGATACTGTCCCCTTCTCGGGGTCCTTCCTCTTCTCTCAGGATCAGGCATTCCGCGTCATCATCCTGGGAATCCGTGACCAGTATGTACGATGATCCGTTTATCTTCGTCTCCTCAAGTACAAAGAATTCTTCCTCCCCGCTTCCGTCTCCAAAAGTAAAACTGACTTTTTCCATATGAACATCCCCTTATCTGCCGCTGCCGGTCTCACCGGCATTTCTGCCGATATACAGGGAATCCAGATATCCCTGAAGTATAAATACAGCTGCGATCTTATCGATATATTTCTTTCGGTCTTCGCGCCGGACACTGCTCTCGATCAGTGTGCGCTCTGCTTCCACGGTGGTAAGCCGCTCGTCCCACATGATGACCTCAAGACCTGTCCGCCTTGTCAGCATGTCCCGGAATTCGAGCGTCTTCTCTGCACGCTCCCCTATATCATTATTCATGTGCTTTGGAAGCCCCAGTACGATCTTCTCTACTTCATATTCCCTGATCAGAGCTTCAATGCGCGCACATGTGCGCCGGAGTTTGTTCTCCTCTTTTCTCTCTATCGTCTCTATTCCCTGTGCTGTGAGTCCCAGTGGATCACTGATCGCAACGCCCACTGTCTTTGACCCGTAGTCAAGTCCCATTACTCTCATAAACTGATTATTCCCAGGAATTGTGATCGATATACGCTTTCAGCAGTTCTTCCACCAGTTCATCACGCTCCACCTTCATAACGAGACTTCTTGCTCCGTTATAGCTGGTGATGTACGTCGGATCTCCTGACATGATATAGCCGACGATCTGATTTACCGGATTATACCCTTTCTCCTTCAGTGCCTTGTACACGATCTCCAGAATGTCTTTCGCAGAGATCTGCGGTCCCGGCTCTACCTGAAAGAACTGGGTGTTGCTTAAATCACTCATCTTAGTTCCTCCTTCTGATTCTGGGCAGGCCCAATTACTCTATTTACAATTTTAATATAAGCCCACTCAAAATTCAATGAATAATTTGTGAATCGTTTTCAATTTGAACTTTTACGACACAATTCTTCAGATTTTCCTGTGTATCTAGTGCAATTTTCATATATTCTTTTGTATGTCCCACCTGGACTTTCCTTCCGTCGATCTCCGCAGGTTCCTCTATCAGGACCTCCACTTCTTTCCCGATAAAATTCTCCTCGTAGGCTTTTCTCTTTTTCTCGCCCAGCTCGATCATCACCTGGCTGCGCCTCGCCTTCACCTGCTCGCTGATCTGATCGTCCATAGCTGCGGCCTTTGTCCCTTCCCGCTTTGAATATTTAAAGATATGTGTCTCATAAAAATCCACCTTGTCAACAAACTCCATGGACTGACGGAATTCTTCTTCTGTCTCTCCGGGGAAGCCCACGATAACGTCCGTCGTCAGCGCCGGATTTTCAAAATATTTCCGGAGTATCTCACATTTTTCCAAATATTCTCTGCTGGTGTATCTCCGGTTCATCCGTTTCAGCGTTGCATCACATCCGCTCTGAAGAGAGAGATGGAAATGAGGACACATCTTCGGGAGTGAAGCCAACGCTTCAGCGAACTCCTCTGTCACGATCCCCGGTTCCAGGGATCCCAGCCGTATTCTTTGGATTCCTTCAATCCCATGTACCGCTCTGATCAGATCCAGGAGATGTCTCTCCCCGTCAAAATCAATTCCGTAGGAACTCAGATGGATCCCGGTAAGAACAACTTCACAGTAACCGTTGGATGCAAGCTCCTCCACCTCACGAACTACGTCCTCTGTTTTCCTGCTGCGCACTCTTCCTCTTGCATAGGGGATGATGCAGTAGGTGCAGAACTGGTTGCACCCGTCCTGTACTTTGATATAGGCACGCGTATGATCTCCCGGTCTGGTCAGGCTCAGTTCTTCATATTCCTTTGTCCTGCTGATATTGTCCAGATCGCGGACCGGTTCTCCTTCCCGGACTCTGCCTTTTCCCCCGGACATTCCGTATTCTTCCAGCACCCGGATCAGATCCTTCTTCCTGTTATTTCCGAGAACGATATCAATACATGGATCGATTTCCTGTTTCTCCGCCTGCGCCTGGACATAACAGCCTGCTGCCACGACGATGGCATCGGGGTTCATCTTTCTTGCGCGGTGGAGCATCTGACGTGATTTTCGGTCCGCGATATTTGTCACCGTACAGGTGTTGATAATATAGACATCCGCCCCTTCTCTGAACGGAACTATCTCGTATCCGGCACGCTCGAGCATCTCCTGCATCGCCTCTGTCTCATATGCATTTACCTTGCATCCCAGATTGTGTAAAGCTGCTTTTTTCATAACATGTTTTACCTCATTTTTTGCTTTATTGTTTCTTGACTTTTACCATATCTTCCCGTAGAATATACATAGGGTGCAGGCCTAAGCTTATTGTATAAAATCCATGCAATAAGCATACTTTATTGTATAATTCAAGGAGGGATTTTTCAAATGAAAACAGTACAGATTTCATTAAACTCAATCGACAAGGTAAAATCTTTTGTCAACGAAATTACAAAGTATGACAACGATTTCGATTTAGTATCCGGAAGATATGTTATAGATGCCAAATCAATCATGGG
>DWVT01000119.1 GCA_019120075.1 Candidatus Mediterraneibacter excrementigallinarum | reverse complement strand
GCAGATGGAGCTGGAGTTCTTCTGCAAACCGGATACGGATCTTGAGTGGTTTGATTACTGGAAGAGTTTCTGTCTGAACTGGCTGTCCTCTCTCGGACTGAAAGACGATGAAGTGCGTTACCGCGATCACGACAAGGAAGAACTTTCCTTCTACAGCAAGGCCACCACGGACGTAGAGTTCCTGTTCCCGTTCGGATGGGGCGAGCTGTGGGGAATCGCTGACCGTACAGATTACGACCTGACGCAGCATCAGAATGTATCCGGACAGGATCTGACCTATTTTGACGACGAGACAAAGGAGAAATACATCCCGTATGTCATCGAGCCGTCTCTGGGTGCGGACCGTATGGTACTGGCGTTCCTTTGCAGTGCTTATGACGAGGAAAATATCGGAACAGAAGAGAAACCGGATATGAGAACAGTGCTTCACTTCCATCCGGCGCTGGCTCCGGTGAAGATCGGCGTGCTTCCGCTGTCCAAGAAACTGGCTGAGGGCGCAGAGAAGATTTATACGGAACTGAGTAAATATTACAACTGTGAGTACGATGACCGTGGAAATATCGGAAAACGTTACCGCCGTCAGGATGAGATCGGAACTCCGTTCTGCGTGACCTACGATTTCGATTCCAAGGAAGACGGAGCAGTGACAGTCCGCGACCGCGATACCATGGAGCAGGAGAGAATCAAGATCGAGGATCTGAAAGCATACTTTGAGAAAAAGTTTGAGTGGTAAAAAGACGAGGGATGAGGGGGAATATTTCCATGAGAGATATTCCCCCTCATGTGCGATAAGCCCGGTGGATTCAGTATCTTCAAACAAAATAATACACAGACCTTGGAGAGGGTCTATAAACACTACTACTTTATAACACGAGGTGGAATAAAAATGGCAGGGAAAAATATATGGACAACCTACAATGAATCCCAGCTCGCGGAGCTGGACGCGATCAATGAGAAATACAAAGAGTGTCTTGACGCCGGAAAGACGGAGCGAGAGTGCGTGGAACTGTGCGTCCGCATGGCGGAGGAATCCGGATACAGAAGCCTGGAAGAAGTGATGTCGTCTGGGAAAAAGCTGAAAGCCGGAGATAAGATCTACGCGGTGAACATGAAAAAGATGCTGGCCCTTTTCCGGCTCGGCGAGGAACCGATTTCATCCGGAATGAATATCCTGGGAGCTCATATCGACTCGCCGCGTATCGACGTAAAGCAGAATCCGCTCTACGAAAACGAGGGGCTGGCCTATCTGGATACGCACTACTACGGCGGCATCAAGAAATATCAGTGGGTGGCACAGCCTCTGGCGCTGCACGGTGTGATCGTGAAGAAGAACGGAAGAGTAAAGAAGGTGAGCATCGGCGAGGAAGAAAACGATCCGGTATTCGTGATCACAGACCTCCTTGTACATCTTGCACAGGAGCAGATGGAAAAGAAAGCTTCCAAAGTCATCGAGGGTGAGAAACTGGATCTGCTCATCGGAAACTGTCCGGTGGATGAAGTGCTGGACGGAGAAAACAGAAAAGAGCAGAAAGAGGCGGTCAAAGCGAATGTCCTCCGCCTGCTGAAGGAGAAATACAGCATGGAGGAAGATGATTTTGCCTCCGCGGAACTGGAGATCGTACCGGCAGGGAAAGCTCGCGACTGCGGTCTGGACCGGAGCATGATCCTTTCCTACGGGCAGGATGACAGGGTGTGTGCGTTTACCTCGCTGTTCGCCATGCTGGATGTGACGGACGCGAAGAAGACCGGATGCTGCCTTCTGGTGGACAAAGAGGAGATCGGCAGCGTCGGCGCCACCGGGATGCACTCACGCTTCTTTGAAAATACGGTTGCTGAACTGATCGCCCTGACAGAGGGAGAATCGGATCTGAAGGTACGCCGTGCCCTTGCAAACTCCAGGATGCTGTCTTCGGATGTCAGTGCGGCTTATGATCCCATGTATGCCGAGGCTTTTGAGAAGAGAAGCTCCGCGTTCTTTGCCAACGGGCTGACCTTCAACAAATTCACGGGAAGCCGCGGAAAATCCGGATCAAACGACGCCAACGCAGAGTATATCGCTTCCCTTCGAAAAGCTCTGGATGATGAAGAGGTGGCGTACCAGTTCGCAGAGCTTGGCCGCGTGGATCTGGGCGGCGGCGGAACCATCGCCTATATCATGGCAAACTACGGGATGGAAGTGATCGACAGCGGCGTCGCTGTCCTGAACATGCATGCCCCCTATGAGGTGTCCAGCAAGGCGGATGTCTACGAGGCGGTGAGAGGATACCGCGCGTTCCTGAAGATGCAGTGAGAGGAATCTGACATAAAATAGAATCAGATGACAGAGAAAAGACGGGAAGTCCGGATGGACCCCGTCTTTTCTCGTATCTTAATTCTTCTTAATATCCTAATTCTGCCAGTCATCATATTTCACATAGTGATGGATCACTTTCTTAGCCTTTTTATACTGCTCCAGCGTCATGCTGATCTTGCCGTGGGTGAGGAAGATCAGATCGTCTTCTTTCAGTTTTTTCACTGTGCGGTTGATGGTCTTTACGGTGATGCCGCATTCCTCGTAGAGCTCCTGCCGGGTTTTTGGCAGGACGATCATTTTTTTCTCCTCGATCTTCATTGCAGCAGCGGATTTCAGGATGTGATCCAGAAGGATAAAGTGAGGCGGATAGAATAGCCTCGCGCCCCGGTTGTAGGAGGAACGGTAAAGCTTGTAGGCAACTTTGTGCGCCACAAGGCGGAGAAAATGAATATCCTTTGAAATCCAGTCCTCGAAATCCTTCCGGGAGAAGAACACCACGGTCGTTTCGGTCAGTGTCTCTATTGTCACAGACGTCTTTTCCATCCCTGCAAGGATCGTGACCTCCCCGACAAAATCAATGGGCTCGTTTTTTTCGATCATGTACACGTTCCCGTTCTGGAATTCGTTGATCACCCGGTGTTCGCCTCTGGCGATCAGACCAAAGGAGTTGAGCACATAGTCCTTCTGGTGGATGATCGTTCCCGGCGGATATACCCGGATCGTATAGCGCTGCCATAATTCCTCCGGCATATACCGTATATATTCTTCCAGTTCCGGAACCTCCCGGATCAACTCTTCCAGTGTCATGGAAATCCCCCTTCCGTCTGTCATACTGAAGCGCCCTGCAGCAGTAAAGCGGCTCCCCGTCGATGAAAAGGGGCGCTCTGAGATTAATTTCATTATATTAGCAAAAAAACAGGAAAAAAAGACCCATTTGTCCTTTTTTGTCGAAATCTGGTCCGCTAGAATACTCATGCGGCAGGCGGAACCGGAAAATGTCATGGATGACGAACCTGCCGGAAGAATTCTGAAAATGATAAAAGAGAATGAGGGGAAAGTGAAATGGACAAATTTGTCTATCCATCGCTGAAAGAAAGGCTGAAGGCAGAGTACAAGATCTACCTGATTGCCTTCGTGTTTATCCTGATCGCGGATTCGATCGGTCAGATCCAGATCCCGCTGGGACCGGGACAGTTCATACTGTTTCCCATTTTTTACTCACTGATCATGGGAGTTCTGTCAGGACCTCAGGTCACAAAGATCATGAAATCAAAGGAAGTCAAGGCAGCGTCCAAGCTGGTCGTAGTGGCGATCTGTCCGTTTATCGCCAAACTGGGCATCAACGCCGGCGCCAGCCTGGAGACGGTCATCTCCGCGGGACCGGCGCTCCTTCTGCAGGAGTTCGGAAACCTTGGGACGATCCTGCTCGCAATGCCTCTTGCGCTTCTTCTGGGGATGAAGAGAGAAGCAGTGGGAGCGACCCACTCCATCAACAGAGAGTCAAATCTTGCGCTGATCACAGATGTTTACGGACCGGATTCCCCGGAGGCGAGAGGAAGTCTCTCTATCTATGTGGTCGGCGGAATGATCGGTACAGTTTATTTCGGCTTCATGGTCTCGGTGATCGCGGTCCTGGGTATCTTTCATCCCTATGCCCTGGGAATGGCGTCCGGAGCCGGCGCGGGGATCATGATGGCCAGCGCGGTGGCTTCCCTCACGGAAATATTCCCCGCAATGGCGGACCAGATCTCGGCCCTGGCCAGTGCCAGCGAGACCATATCAGGGATCGACGGCATCTACATGTCCCTGTTTATCGGACTGCCTCTTTGTAACTGGCTTTACAGAGTGCTCGAGCCGAAGATCGGAAGGTTCGGGGAGAAGAGAAAACAGAAAAAAACGGAGGAAAGATCATGAGATATATAGAATGGCTCGTCCTGTTTGTAATATCAGGACTGGGGATCGCACTGGCAAACTTTGTGGGATTTGACGTGGGATTTATGGATTCCCTTCCGGGGATCCTGGTGCTCCTGGCTATCGCGGCGGCAGGCGTGGCTGTCAGTAAAGTAGTTCCCTTGAAGCTGCCGGTGGTGGCGTATGTATCGATCATCGGGCTTCTGGCGGCCTGTCCCGTCTCTCCGTGCAGAGAGTTTGTCATCGAGGCTGCAGGGAAGATCAATTTTACAGCTCCGCTGACCATGGTGGGCGCTTATGCGGGAATCTCCATCGGCGATCAGATCCGGACATTTCTGAAGCAGGGATGGAAGATGATCCTTGTGGGCGTTTTCGTCATGACAGGAACATTTATCGGATCTGCACTGATCGCACAGGTCATGCTGATGGT
>DWVT01000118.1 GCA_019120075.1 Candidatus Mediterraneibacter excrementigallinarum | reverse complement strand
GACTCTGGTTCTGCGGGTTCCTCTGCAGGTGTTTCTTTTGGAATGTAAATCGGCAGTTTCATTTTCATGGCGATCTCCTCCTTGTCAATCAGTACGTCGCTGATGTTAAACATAATGGAAAGGTAATTGTTTAGGTATATCATGCTCCCGTGATTTCCACGGAAGGATACCAGGGTGATCAGGTTCATCTTCTCCAGCTTTTTTAATAGCCTTGAGACAGTAGGTTTAGAATGTCCCCAACGATCTCCCAGTGTCTGGAAGCTGGTCAGAGGGGAACCGGTATTATTCCGATAATAAACGACAGGGCCGGTGTCAGAGCAGAGGACAGACGGATCATTGTATACAGCGTGGATCCACAGGTCGAGCAGAATGTCCATCTCCGAGCATTTGCCTGCCTGGATCAGCTTGTGGGCTTTTCCAATAGGGAAAAAGAAGAAACCAGTATCCTTTTTGCAGGGATAATTGTATTTCAGGGCAGTATTATCATTCTGCCAGTCGGTAATCTGGAATTTGACCAGACGGTTTTTCTCCAGCAGGGAATAGGTAATGCAGCCTTCCTCCTGGAGATGCTTCAGGATGGATATGGCCTGATGTTGGAACCGGCAGCGAAACCAATCCTGCAGTTCTGAGATGCTGCAGATCCATTCTCCAGGTGAGAGCGTATAAGTGAGCTGCTCCATGCGCCGGTTTGAATTGCTGTAATTGGCGTAGGAGCAAAGAATCAGATACCAGAAAAGAAAAGAGCCTCCGGTGGTTCGGATGCTCCTGTCATTTAATAAGGTCTGTATGAAGTTGCGGTAGATCCGGCAGCGTGGAAAATCTACGATTTGTTTGAGTTCTAATTGATATTCCATAAGGGCTCTCCTTTGCTTAAAATATTTGTGTTTTCAGGTACGGTGTGGTAAGATTTTATATGAGAAATTATATAATATCATATATTTTTCAGATGACACGTTATTTTATTACGGGTAAAATTCAGAATGTCTAGTTTTGCGTGTCGGCGTTCCTGAGAGGTGGTACAATCTGCTAATCAAATGGCGGATGTACCGGATTCCAGTCCGTTTGCTGCTAACAACCTGCTAATTTCACACCAGGATACAAGAAGAAACGAGATGGAACTTGAGGTTATTCCATCCCGTTTCAAAAGGCTAAAATGTCCAGGAAAATAGGGCGTTCCAGGACATTAGAGGAGTCTTTGTTATACGCTGGTTGATTTGGTTGTGGTTTCTCCTAAGCGGAAGGCCGGCGGTTCGAATCCGCCCAGGAACGTAACTGAGAAGCCGAACTTTCCAGAAGATATTTATATGTTTTCTGGGAAGTTCGGCTTTTTTATCAGCCAGACAAAGCAACCATTTATTTGTGCCGATTCCGGGGAAAATTGCCCATATTGTCGCAGGAATCGTGTATTCTTCAAATTCGGGATTATCCTGTGATGTGGCAACTGCAATAAAGTATTTCCTTTGTTCCTCGTTGCAAATGCAAATTTGAACGAAAGACGCGGAAATGATTTTACATATACACTTCCGCTCTTAACAGCAGAAGGGGAAATCCCATGAATGGACTGAAATGCTCTGTTAAATGAAACGAATGAAGAAATAGAATGATAAAAAGCAGAATTTTGACTTATCCTGACTAAAATGTATCTATGCAGATACGGACAGCTTATTTATAATTTGATACGCAGTAATAATTTAAGACAGGGTAAACTGGAATATTACGGATAGTTTCGCCCGGCTGCTTCCTGCTGTGAAGACAGGAGGAGAGTGAAGGAGGAAATAACGGTGGCGGAGAAAAGAATTAATTCACTGCGTATGACAGAGGGCAGCGAGCTCAGGAGTATACTGACATTTATGCTGCCTCTTCTTGCGGGAAATATTTTTCAGCAGTTTTATAATTTTGTGGATTCTGTTGTGGTAGGACGGTTTGTCGGTGCCCAGGCACTAGGATCGGTGGGAGCTGTGGGGAGCGTCAGCTCCCTGTTTCTGGCTCTTTGTATAGGGCTTGCCGGGGGAGTGAATGTACTGACGGCCCAGTATTTCGGATCAGGAAATATGGAAAATGTAAAATACGCGATCGCAAATTCCATCTATGTGACTGCCGGAGCGGGGATTCTGATGAGTGTGATCAGCGTGTGTTTTGCACCGTTGATCCTGAGCTGGATGCAGGTTCCCGAACAGAACTTTTCCGAAGCGCTGACCTATATGAGGATTGTCTGCGGCGCCATGCTGATCACGGCATTTTACAATACGATCTCACAGATCCTGCGGGGGCTGGGAGACGCTGCCACACCGCTGTATTATGTGATCGGTGCGAGTGTGATCAATGTAGTGCTGGACCTGGTTTTCGTGGCGGTATTCCACTGGGGCGTGGCAGGAGCGGGCCTGGGCCACTGTGATCGCTCAGTTTTTTGCCACGGCAGGGTCTGCTGTAACAGCGTGGCGGAAAATCCCCCAGTTCCGCCTGAAAGGAAAACATCTCCGGATCCAGGGAAGGATCATAAAATATATCTGCAGAATGGGAATACCTCTGGCAGTGCAGAACGCAATGAATTCTTTTGCAGGAGCCATTATGCAGGGAGTGGTCAATTCCTTTGGCAGTATGGTCATGACAGCTTATACGGCGTCAGGAAGAGTGGAGCAGCTGGTGACTCAGCCCTATGGCAGCCTGGGAGGATCAGTTGCGATTTTTTCAGGTCAGAATGTGGGAGCCGGAAAATTTGACAGGATCCGCCGGGGACGCCGAATTCTCTCTCGGCAGCGGCATTGTGGAAATTATTGCAAGAATAGTTTTTATCCTGATCCTGGCATCCATTCCGGCAGTGGGATACTGGAGTATATGGATCACAGCGATTATTTCTTCTATAGTTGCGGCAGCGCTGTGCGTGTGGCGCTTCCGCGGCGGAAAGTGGATGAAAAAGTCAGTGGTGTAGATATCATATATCATCAGGAATGAGAGCGGGGATAATCCTTTTGACTCCGGAAAGCAGAAGTCAGGAACCGGCATACAAACCTTAAAGATTGTGATATACTTTAAGGTATCAAGTGGAAAATGAGGATTAAACATCACACATCAGGAAAAGAGGATATATGAGCGAGAAAACGATCGGGACCCTGTCCAGATTTACGGGCATACCGGCACATACCATCAAATATTATGAGAAGATCGGGATTCTGTCTTCAAAACGGAAGGAGCATTCCAATTACAGGTCATATGATATCACGATCTGTACAGACCTGTATGAATGTATCAAGTACCGGAGCATGGGATTTTCTCTGAAGGAAACGAAAGAACTTATAAAAGAGACGGATGAGCAGCTTCTGAAAAAACGTCTGAATGAAAGAAAATGTCAGATCGAGGAGAAAATACGGGAACTTCAACAACAGAAAGAAGGCCTGGAAAGATATCAGGAAGAGATTGCGGCGGCGGAACAGCGGATTGGAAAATGGTATATCGAAGAGTGCAGCGATTTCTACTTTCGTCCTCAGACAAGAAAACTCAGTTTTGACGGCGGAGAAGAACTGGAGTCGGACGGAATCAATCTTGCGGAACATTTCCCTGCAAGTAAGAATACCGTGTGGATGAACAGCAAATATCTCAGAGGAGAGAAAAAGGGATATTCCTGGGGATTTGCGATCAGTCCGGGAGCGGAGCAGGAGTGGATCCGGGGAAAACAGGGGTACAGATATCTTCCGGCAGGGAGAGCGTTTGTGCTGTACCTCAGGATGACGGGACCCTATGTGTCTGACGGCTCTATGGCAGAAGAAATAAGAAGATTTTATCAGGAGTATCGAAATGATACTCCGCCAGAAGCGTTTGGAGTCAGATTGAAGATCACCCATGATGAACAGGGAAGAGACTGGAATTATTTTAAGATTGTGATCCCGCTGGAAAGATAAGAAACAGAGAAATAAGGATTCTGATGAGAAAACCTGAAAGCCGCTTTCAGGTTTTCTTCGTTTTTATGTGAAAAACCTGGCCATATAATACGAAAAAAGTGAAAAAAAGGGGAAAAATAAGAAAAAACTGACGATATCTGAGCGGAAAGCCGGTTGACCTGAAAGCGACAGATAGTTTTATAATTCACCGTATGAAAGTGACGAAAATACGGAGAAATCAGGGGAAAACTGAGAGTCCGGAAAGAAAAGGGAGAATCGGATAAATGGACAGAGAAAAGATAAGGAACATGGATTTTCAGGAGTTTAAGAAAGTTCTTCCGTCAATGGAAGGAGTACATTACCTGAAAGCAGACGGGACAGAGGTATACGGAGTCTACAAACATGATGTGTGCTATGTAGAGAGAGACGGAGTGAAGAGAACGCTCCAGATGATCGTGCCGGAGATGAAGCCGGATAAAAATTATACTTACCCGGCAATCCTTTATGTGCAGGGATCTGCCTGGATGAAACAGGATAACTATAAAAGGCTGGGAGTGATGGCAAGGCTGGCGCAGAGGGGATATGTCACAGCCATCCTTCAGTACCGGGAAAGTTCCATCGCATCTTATCCGGCTCCGGTGGAGGATGCCAAGACAGGAGTGCGGTTCCTGAGAATGCACGCGGAAGAGTATCATATCGATCCGGAAAATATTGTTATCATGGGGGATTCCAGCGGCGGGCATACGGCACTGGCTGCGGGGATCACGGCAGAGGAAGACTGCATGGATACAGAGATTTACAGCGGGGTATCCTGCTCTGTAAAAGCGATCGTAGATCTTTATGGAGTGACGGATATCTGTCAGAAAACGGATTTCCCCACCACACCGAATCAGGGAGAATCAGACAGTCCGGAGGGGATGCTGATCGGAGGCAACAATGTGTATGAACATCCGGAACTGTCCGGTCCGGTGATCATCTCAAATTATGTGAAAGCGGAGAAGGAGATCCCGCCGATCCTTATGATGCACGGAACAGCGGATGATACGGTCTCCTGTGACCAGAGTATCCGTCTGTACAAGAAATTCCTTGAGGAGGGGAAGAATGTGACCTTCTATCTTGTGAAAAATGCAGGACATGGGGACATCGCGTTCTGGACGGAGAAAAACATCGATCTCATAGACGGATTTATCCGAAAATATATTAGCTGACAGCAGGAGGAAATAAAATATGAGTGTATTGATAATGGCGGTCATCCTGATCCATATCGTGGTGGCAACCGTGATAACGAAGAAAGCGCCTTTTAACTTTGTACTGATGATCGTACCTATCGTCTGCGCGCTTCTTCTCGGATACAGTGTCGAGGAGACAAGCACCTTTGTGGTGGGACAGCTTTCTTCCATGATGGAGTCCGCGGGATTCATGCTTCTGTTTGCGTTTCTGTATTTCCAGATGCTTACGGAAGCGGGAATGTTTGACACTATCGTAATGGCAGTGACGAAGAAACTGGGAAATAAGATGAACGTGATCGTGATCATGGTCCTGACCACGCTGATCGGAGGATTCAGTATCCTGACCGGAAACTTCACTCCGGCGTACCTGATCACGTTTCCGATACTTGTTCCCCTTTATAAGGAATTTGATTTTGACAGAGAGGCAGCGTTCATCATCGCGCAGACGGCGATGTCAGCTCTCTGCTTTATCCCATGGGGGATCGGAATGGCATATACAGCGTCCTCCGCGGGACTGGACGCCAATGAACTGGCGGCGGCTTCCATGCCCTGGGGCCTGTGCTTCATTCCTGCGATCATCCTGCAGTGGGTTTATTTCGGATGGAAACATAAGAGAAGAGTGGGAACGTTCCAGGCAGTTGTGGCAATCGAGAAGGTAGAAAAAGAGACACAGGAAAATCCGAATCTCCGACCGAAACTGTTCTGGGTGAACCTGATCATTTTCATTCTCTGCCTTGTGGCTCTGGGCGTGTTCGGGCTTGATCCGTATCTGGTGTTCATCGTGGCGACGGTTGTGACAGCGATGATCAATTTCCCGAAGAACTTCGGCGAGATATTTGCAAAGGTCGGACCCATGTATCTGAATATCCTGGTCATGCTGATCGCCATCAACATTTATCAGGCAGTGTTCAATAACACAGGGATGGTCGGAGCACTCTCGGACGCGCTCCTTGCAGTGTGCCCGGATTTCCTGCTCCGGTATATCCATATCATCATGCTGCTGCTCTGCGTGGTAATTATCTATGTGATCCCGTTCCAGATCTTTAATGCTCTGTATCCGATATTCATTTCCATCGGAGCAGGGTTCGGGATCCCGGCGGTAGCGGTCATCGCGCCGTTTGTCTGCAACCTGTCGCTGGCAACAAGTTCCACGCCGACGAACTCGTCTACTTATACAGGGTGCGCGCTGACGGAGACGGAGGTTCAGCATTTCTGTAAAAAAGCGGTCCCGATCCAGACTGTGACGAACGCGGTGGTGGTTCTGACAGCGGTGATCTTCGGGGTGCTGCAGCTGTAGCTTCAGGAGTCGAAAAGGGATGAGTATGAAATCGCTGTAAAGTAATTGCCGTTCCGGGATAAACATGGTATATTATCTATAAGTGTTGTTATTTTTACAAAAAAATATTAAAAAGAAAGTAGTAGGAGTGGTAAAAATGTATCAGGAAGAGTATAAGCGCTGGCTGGAAGCAGATCTTGAAGATCCGGATCTGAACCCTGAATTATCAAGGATCGAAGGAAAAGATGAAGAGATCAAAGACCGTTTTGCGGTTGCTCTGAAATTCGGGACAGCAGGTCTCCGCGGTGTGCTCGGAGCAGGAACGAACCGCATGAATATCTATGTGGTACGTCAGGCAACCCAGGGACTTGCAAACTGGGTAAAGACTCAGGGCGGGACACAGACTGTTGCGATCAGCTATGACAGCCGTCTTAAGAGCGATGTTTTCGCGAAGACAGCGGCAGGAGTTCTGGCTGCAAACGGGATTAAAGTAAGGATCTATGACGCGCTGATGCCGGTACCGGCACTTTCCTTTGCGACTCGTTATTATAACTGCAATGCGGGAATTATGGTCACAGCTTCACACAATCCGGCGAAGTATAACGGATATAAAGCTTACGGACCGGACGGATGCCAGATGACAGACGATGCGGCAGCAATCGTATATGATGAGATCCAGAAGACGGATGTGCTGACAGGTGCAAAATACATGTCTTTCGCACAGGGCGTTGAGGACGGACTGATCCGTTTCGTGGGAGACGACTGCAAGAGAGCTCTCTACGATGCGATCGAGTCAAGACAGGTTCGTCCGGGGCTCTGCAAGACAGCAGGACTGAAACTTGTCTACAGCCCGCTGAACGGTTCCGGCCTTATGCCTGTGACTCAGGTATTAAAGGACATCGGCATTACCGATATTACTATCGTTCCGGATCAGGAGTATCCGAACGGTTACTTTACAACATGCAGTTATCCGAACCCGGAGATCTTCGAGGCTCTGGAGCAGGGACTGAACCTGGCGAAAGAGACAGGCGCGGATCTGATGCTTGCGACAGACCCGGATGCAGACCGTGTCGGTATCGCTATGAAATGCCCGGACGGTTCTTACGAACTGGTAAGCGGAAACGAAGTGGGAGTTCTCCTTCTCGACTATATCTGCGCCGGACGTATTGAAAAAGAAACGATGCCGGAGAAGGCTGTGGCAGTGAAATCTATCGTATCCACACCACTTGCGGATGCAGTTGCGGAACACTACGGAGTAGAGTTGAGAAGTGTTCTGACCGGATTCAAATGGATCGGTGACCAGATCGCTCAGCTGGAAGAGACCGGTGAGGTTGACCGTTTTATCTTCGGATTTGAGGAGAGTTACGGATACCTGGCAGGACCGTATGTACGTGACAAGGACGCTGTCATCGGTTCCATGCTGATCTGTGAGATGGCCGCATATTACAGAAGTATTGGAAGCTCGCTGAAACAGAGGATGGAAGAAATCTACGCACAGTACGGACGTTATCTCAACAAGGTAGACAGCTTTGAGTTCCCGGGACTGAGCGGAATGGACAAGATGGCAGGCATCATGACAAACCTTCGCGAGAATCCGCTGACAGAGATCGCAGGATACAAGGTTGTGAGCGTGACAGACTACACGAAACCGGAAGAGACAGGACTTCCGTCAGCAAATGTTCTGATCTACAAGCTGGAGAACAAAGAGACAGTTATCGTTCGTCCGTCCGGAACAGAGCCGAAGATCAAGATCTACTACACGACTCTCGGAAAAGATCTTGAGGAAGCTCAGGCTGAGAAGGACAAGCTTGCAGAGGCTATGAAACCGATCATGGCATAGGGCTGTGGCAGAAAACAAAACAGAAGTGATACCGGGAGACAGCCGGTGGAAAAAGATATCGCGGGACAGGGAAACCTGTCCCGTTTTGTAGTGCAGCCCAATATTCAAAAATACTTGCGGATGCCGCGGATGAGTATGTGCAGAAAAGGGAGAATGTGTTAAACTAGACTTCAGATGACCGGCACAGAGGATTACAGAACGAAGCGGAATGGGGACAGGTAATAAGCGACGATGTGCCGGGACGATTCGGAAGGACGGGAAATGCATATGACGATCAAAGAGATCGCGCAGCTCGCCGGAGTATCCAGCGCGGCTGTGTCAAGATATTTAAACGGCGGATATGTGAGCGAGGAGAAAAAGGAGCAGATAAAGAAAGTCATCGATGAGACCGGATATCAGCCCTCGGCTCAGGCAAGGATCCTGCGGACAAAGAAGGCATGTCTTGTGGGGGTGGTCGTGCCTAAGATCAATTCGGAATCCATCAGCCGCGTCACGGCAGGAATCGAACAGGTCCTCTCGGCCAGAGGATATCAGATGCTCCTTGCCAGTACGGACAATGATCCGGAAAAAGAGGTTACTTATCTGAAGCTGTTTGAAAATTATCCGGTGGACGGGATCATCCTGATCGGTACGGTGATCACTGCGGAGCACAGGAAATTTCTCAAGAACTCAAAAGTTCCTGTTGTTGTGGTGGGACAGTACACGAAATACGCAAACTGTATCTATCATGACGATTACGGCGCCGGGAAGGCAATGGGGAAAGCCGTGGCGGAGTCTCTGATAAACAGTGAGACAGAGAAGGAAGATGGATGCGCGAAGAACAGAGCATGTGGGAAAGAAGCCGGTTTCTGTGGAAAAGTGGCATACATCGGAGTCACAAAAGAGGATAAAGCGGTGGGCGTCGCAAGAGAGGACGGCTTCAGGGCCGGGCTCAGATCAGCAGGGATCGAACTGGAGGAAAACTGTACGAGAAAGGCTGAGTTTACCATGGAATCAGGGTACAGCGCTGCACTGGATCTTCTGGAAAAGAACAGAGATATCAGCATTCTTTCCTGCGCTACAGATACGATCGCGGCGGGGGCGATCGAGGCGCTCCTTACCTACAGCAGGAAACAGGTGCCGGAAGGGGCAAAAAATTCCGGGGGCAGGATGCAGTATATCCTGGACAACTCGGGAATCCGTGTGACCGGATTCGGGGATAATCAGTTCTTAAAGGCAGTGACCGGGGGAATCCCTACTGTGCATTTCGGCTATAAGACCAGCGGGATCCGCGGAGCGGAGCTGCTTCTGGATGTGATCGAGCGGGGGGAGAAGATTCCTGTTGAGATAAAGCTGGGATTCCGGATGGTGAACGGGCAGGAGGAAGAAGAAAACTGAAAATTACATTTAAAATGTAAAAGATGCATCTATCCTTGAAAAAAATTAACAGGGGAGTAACATGTATGATAAGCGGTATAGTCGGTGGTTGAAACTATACCGCTTATCATTAAGAAAGGAAAGGAATGTGCGCCTATGAGAGAAAACAGAAAAAAGAAAGCAGTTCTTTTATCCGCTCTTCTTGCGGCTGCTATGGTCGGGACTTCAGCGCTTCCAGTGTCTGCTGCGGAGGAGGATACTGCATCACAGATGAAACCACACGTTACAGAGGATGTGGTTACGTGGGAAGGAGGTTTACTGGAGATTCCGGTGGATCTGGGAGGTTATACATCAGATCAGCTCCAGATGTATATGACTCTGGAAGATGGAAATACCGTTTATTATCAGCCGCTGGATTTGTCAAATGATGTGGCTACATTGTCGCTGACAAATTACACAGAGTTGATGGATGGGATGCCGGATTATACAAAATCAGGAGAGTATAGGACTGAGGTCAGATTTACGAAGCAGAATGCCGGAGGTGAAATCAGTAGTGACGAGTTTACGCTGCGTGTTCCGCTGGACAGTGAGCCGTATAGCTTTACTCAGGAAGAAATTCCTTTTGACGGAAGCGAGGACCTCAATTTTCATTTTAATAAAGGGACTAACTATTATGAGCTGAGTTCCATCGACTTCATCACTCTTAGAATCACGGTCAAGGCTTCTGGTGTTTACTGGAGTGAAGATGACCTTTACAACGGTGACGGATATACAGTTGACATGGAGGAAGGAACAGTACGGATCGATAAGGATGCGATGATGCAGCTACTTCGTGACAGCCTCAGTGCTCAGGCAGATATGAACAATTATGGGATACAGGTTGTAGCTTCTGTCTCAACTGTTGGAGGAGAACAATTTACGAACTGGATCGGCAGCGATTATGCATGGCGCCTGGACGTATCTGACCTTGACCTCAGCGGAAGCTTACAGGAACCGGAGCAGACAACTCCCTCAGCGGAATTTGCAGGCATCAATGCGCCCGGATTCACAGTGACAACAGACTCTTCTGACATGCTTGCATCGGACGCGCTTTCCTTTGTCCAGGAAAATTATGCTGACGAGCTGGCAGCGCTGGGAGAAGATTATACCGTATCTGCAGAACTTGTGCTCAATGAGGCAGATGCCGCGGATGTTGCAGATGAGACAAAAACGGCATTCAATGGTATCCTTGACGGGAAAACGATCGGACAGTATTATGATATCTCTGTACAGGCGGACGTGCTGAAGGACGGTGAGGTCGTAGAAGGTCTTGAAAATATTCCTGTTACGGATATGAAAGACAAGATCAGCATCAGTCTTAAGATCCCGGAGAATCTGTTAAATGACGGGCGTACATACAGTATGCTCCGTTATCACAACGGACAGGCTTCTGTTCTGGATACAACAGAGAGTGAAGGAACCGTGACATTTTCAACAGACGGCTTTTCAACCTATGCACTGGCATACGCCGATGCACAGGGGCAGGGGACTCTGACCGGGAAACCGACTGTAGACAAGAACAACAAGGATATTCAGAAAACGGATACAGTAACCAGCAGTGGAACGGACGTTACTGTGAAGAAAACGTCTGTTTCAGCTGAGAAGGCGCCGAAGACAGGGGACCAGACAGAGATGTTATTCCCGTTTGCGGCTGTGGCGGCAGGAATGATCCTGACAGCATCTGCCTATGGGCTCAGAAGAAAAATGAAATAGATAGAAAGATAAGGTTTATGAAAAACCGGGAGGAAAGAGAACAAGATCTCTGACTTCCCGGTTTTTTTGAGTGAGAAGCCCGGTAAGCGGATACAGTGTCTGCATGAGTGAATCGAGCATTTTTCTTCTTTCTGTCTGATCGAGCCGACAGAATCCTTTTCAGAAATAAAATATGAAATCGATATCTTGCTTTTTCTGAAAGGGAGCCGATAGTGCAAAATAACCAAAAAGTATATAAAATTATCAGCAATAATTCCCCCTTTACAAATGAGCTGTTTCCGACTATTATTTAATTAGAAAATATGAAATCGATTTCAGATTTCATAAGTTTATAATTTATAAAAGGGAAGGAGAGTCATTATGGATTACAGAAAGACCGCACAGGAAATTCTGGACAAAGTCGGCGGCAGCAAGAATATCGTCTCCGCCGCACACTGCGCGACAAGGCTCCGTCTTGTCATCGCGGACAACAGCAAGGCTGACAAGACAGCCATTGAGAATGTGGAAGGTGTAAAAGGCGTGTTCGAGGCGTCAGGACAGCTTCAGATCATTCTCGGAACGGGAACCGTCAACAAGGTGTTCGACGAGTTCATTTCCATTGCAGGGATCACGGCAAGCACCAAAGCTGAGGCGAAGGAGGCGGCAGCTCAGAAGCAGAATGTATTTATGAGGGCAATCAAGCTTCTGGGAGATATCTTCGTACCGATCATCCCGGCCATCGTTGCCAGCGGTTTCCTCATGGGTATTATGAACTCCCTGGACTTCATGATCAACAACGGGTTTATCAACATGGACACCAGCAGTTCTATCTACGTGTTCGCAAGCCTGTTCAGTAACACTGCTTATACATTTCTGCAGATACTGATCGCGTTCTCCGCGGCAAAGGCATTCGGAGCCAATCCTTATCTGGGAGCGGTCATCGGTATGATCATGATCAACCCGTCTCTGCAGAACGCGTACACGGTTGCGACAGAAGGCGTGCAGCAGACACAGTCCGTATTTTTCGGACTTTATAAGATTGACATGGTAGGATACCAGGGACATGTCATCCCGGTCGTCATCGCGGTATGGCTCCTGTCGGTGATCGAGAAGAAACTGCACAAGATCGTTCCAGAAGTTCTGGATCTGTTCGTCACTCCTCTGGTCAGTGTGTTTGTGACAGGGTATCTGACACTTTCCATTATCGGACCGATCTTTGTCTGGGCTGAGAACGCGATTCTGGGCGGGATCCAGTGGCTGCTGACTCTTCCTTTCGGACTTGGAAGTCTTGTCATGGGAGCGCTGTATGCTCCGACCGTGGTCACAGGTATCCACCAGATGTACACGGCTATCGATATCGGACAGATCGCCCAGTACGGCGTAACCTACTGGCTGCCTCTGGCGAGTGCGGCGAACATCGCTCAGGGAGCCGCAGCTCTTGCGGTAGCTCTGAAATCAAAAGACAAAAAGATCAAATCACTGGCGCTTCCGTCATCCTTAAGTGCATTTATGGGAATCACAGAACCGGCCATCTTCGGTGTGAACTTAAGATTCTTTAAACCATTCATTGCAGGATGTATCGGTGGAGGATGCGGAGCCCTGTATGCTTCTGTTGTTCATCTTGGAGCAAAGGGAACAGGCGTTACAGGTATTTTCGGTATCCTGCTCTGCCTTGACACACCGATGCAGTATCTGATCGAAATGCTGATCGCCGTAGGAGTTGCCTTTGTGATCTCCTTTATCCTCTATAAGGATCAGGCACCTCAGGCAGCTGCCGCAGAGGCAGGAAACGCTCCTGCACCGGCTGCGGACAACTCCGGAGATGCCTCCGAGGGGACAGACGGCACAGCAGAAAATGCAGACGCAAAAGAAGCAGTAAAGGAAGAGGTGCTTGGAAGTCCTGTAAACGGAAAAATCGTTCCTCTCTCCGAAGTAAGCGACCCGACATTTGCATCCGAGATGCTTGGAACCACTGTTGCGATCGAACCTTCCGACGGAAAGATCGTTGCTCCATGTGACGGAGAAGTGATCAATATCTTTGAGACCGGCCATGCAGTCTGCCTTACAACACAGGCTGGCGGAGAACTTCTGATCCATGTGGGAGTTGATACAGTCAAGCTGGAAGGAAAGGGATTCACAAAGAAAGTTTCCGACGGCGCGAAAGTACATGCCGGCGACGTTCTGATCGAGGCGAATCTGGATACGATAAAGGAGGCAGGATATCCTGCTACTACCATGTTTATCCTTACCAATGCGGATGACTTCGGCAAAGTGGAAAAGGCAGAGCCGGGGGATGTGACCGAGGGCAGCAGGATCATGGAGATCTCAAAATAAAATCATCATAAGTCGATAAAAATAATATGTAAGTGCTGCGGCCCGGACAGAGGAAGGTTTCTGCCGGGCCGCAGCAGACAGGAGAGTGTGTTATGAGCGCATTGACGAATGATCTGAAAAAACTGACTGAGGCGGCGGAAAAAGCATTTCAGGAAAAGATGAAAGAAAATGCGGGGGCACAGACCGGATACCGGCAGAAACTGCATCTGATGCCTCCGGCGGGATGGCTCAATGATCCCAATGGTCTGTGTCAGTTTCAGGGCGTGTTCCACGCATTTTTCCAGTATTCCCCCTTTAACTGCGAAGGCGGAGTGAAGATGTGGGGACATTATACCAGCCGGAACATGATCGACTGGGAGTATCAGGGCGTGAACCTGTATCCGGATCAGCCCTTTGACTGCAGCGGAGTTTACTCCGGATGCGCATTTCTCGAGGACGGGGAAATGTATCTGTACTATACCGGAAATGTGAAGCTGGAGGACAGGGAAGATTACGATTATATCAATACCGGCCGGGAAGCGAACACTGTTCTTGTGACGAGCCGGGACGGAGAACACTTCAGTAAGAAGAAGCTCCTTATGAAAAATACGGATTATCCGTCGGATCTTACCCTTCATGTCCGGGACCCGAAAGTGTGGAAGCAGGACGGCGTCTACTATATGCTCCAGGGAGCCAGGACAAAAGAAAATGTTGGTCAGGGGATCATCTTCCAGTCGGAAGACAAGATAAACTGGAAATACAGAAGCCGAGTGGAATCCAAAGAGCCTTTCGGATATATGTGGGAATGCCCGGACTATTTTGAGGTGGACGGCACGAAGATATTATCCGCATCGGTCCAGGGGCTTGACGGGGAAGAATGGAAGGACAGAAACGTCTATCAGTCCGGATATTTTCTTCTGAGCGGAGATATCCTCGGAGAATACAGCCTGTCCGATTACCGTCTGTGGGACTATGGATTTGACTATTACGCTCCCCAGAGCTTTGAGACAGAGGACGGCAGAAGGATCCAGATCGGATGGATGGGAATGCCGGACTGCGAGGAATATACGAATCTGACGATCCGGTCAGGGTGGCAGCACTGTTTCACTTTCCCGAGGGAAGTGTTTGTAAGAGACGGAATCGTGTGCCAGCGACCGGTCCGGGAACTGGAGGAGAAGAAAAAGCTTCTGGAGACAGCAGAAGGTCGGCTTGAGAGAAATGGAGATCCGGTATACGAAGCAGATATCACAGGAATCCGAGACAATGCCTTCCGCGCATTGCTGGGAGGCGGGTTGATCCTGGAATACAGGGAAGGGCGATTTGAGATGCATTTCACGGATCAGGCAAAGGATTCCGTTTCAGCGGGAAGAGGCCTCCGGTATGCAGATATAGAAGAGATCAGAGACGTAAAGATCCTGACAGATGTGTCTTCCGTGGAAGTCTTTGTGAACGGCGGAGAGTATGTGTTTTCGACGAGGTTCTATCCGAAGAAGGATGAGATCTGCGTGGAAGCGGACGGAGCGGAGATAAAATTCTGTAAAATCTAAATTATTGAAACAGGAAGAGAATCTGAGAATTAACGATTTCAAAAGAGCCTTATATGTGCTATGATATTTTCATGCCATATGAGGCTCTTTTTATAGCGGTGACGAACCGAAGACCGGGCTTGCCCGAGACCTTGTCGGCCGCTTACTATCCTGGAATATGCCTTGACACTTCCGGTGATTTTCTGGCGGACAGGACTGCAGGGGGAATGCAGAGAAGAGCATCTTTGGAATCGAAAATTATATGATCCTGGAGGGTAAGATGAAAAAGATCGGTAAACGTCTGATCGCCGCTGCACTTGCCGCCACTTTGGTCATGATGCCGTCAGGAATGGCAGCAGCTGAAGAAGGCAATTCGGAGGAAACTGCAACGGTAACAGAAGCAGAACAAAGTGCCGGAACGGATGCTACTTCTACGGAAGAGATCAAGGACGGGACAGTGGCTATCACATCAGATGACCCGGAGGCTGCCAGAGAGGCAGAGCGCGAGGCGGGATACAAGATACAGCCGGATACCAACGGGCTGGAGGGATGGCCGGAAGGGCCGTCGGTTTATGCGGATTCGGCGATCATCATGGATATGAATTCAGGGGCGGTCCTGTACGGGAAACAGACTGATGTAAAGCATTATCCGGCGAGTATCACAAAGCTGATGACCGCGCTGGTGGCACTGGAAAATTCACAACTTACTGACGAAGTGCTTTTTTCAGATGAGAGTATTTCTTTTCTGGAGCCGGGAGACGCAAGCATCGGCATGACGCCGGGAGAGATACTGAGCATGGAGGATGCCATGTACGGTATGCTCCTCGCCTCGGCGAATGAGGTTTCCTATGCGATCGCAGAGAATGTGGGAAAGCTCATGGGCGGAGATTATGATACGTTTATCCAGAAAATGAACGACCGGGCGGCGGAGATCGGCTGCACGAACTCCCACTGGATGAACGCGAACGGTCTTCATGATCCGGAACATTATACGACAGCGCATGATATGGCAGTGATCGCATCGGCGGTGTATCAGTTTGAAGAGTTCCGGAAGATCACGCAGACACTGACCTATACGATAGGGGCCACAAATCTTGTGAAGGAAGAAAGAATCTTCCAGCAGAATCACAAGATGCTCTGGCCGCAGAATGAAAATTATTACGAATACTGCACCGGAGGAAAGACCGGATATACAGATCAGGCGCGCACCACTCTTGTGACTATGGCGGACAACGGGGATATGCAGCTTGCGGCAGTCGTCCTTTATGATTTTGGAAATGACGCCTATGTGGATACAAGAGCAATGTTTGACTACGCGTTCGATAATTTTGAGAAAGTTGCGCTGAATGATCAGGAAAAACCTGAAGAGATTGAAGCGTACACGGATATGGATTCCTATGTAGTCCTTCCCGCAGGCGTGGATTTTGCTGATCTGGATCGGGAGATTGAGATCACAGACGAGCAGAACCATACAGGCACTGTGACATATACATATCAGGGCCAGAATGTGGGAAGTGCAGATGTGGTTCTCACCAGGGAGTATGTTTCCGGGGAGACACAGGCGAACGGCGAAACAGTGCAGGTGAATGAAAACAGTGCGGAAACAGATTCGTTCCCGTTCATTGCGAAACTGATCATCGGTGTCGTCGCAGCAGTCGTGCTCCTTTTCCTCGTTCTGTTTGCCGTACTGAAATATCGGCAGATCCAGAGAAGGAGGCGGCGCCGGGCAAGGAGACGTCCATCGGGAACCTCCCGGAATACGCGAAATGCTTCGCAGATCAGAAATGGAACCGCGCGGGGCAGATCATCCTCCGGGAGAACGGCGTCCGGAAGAACGTCCCCAGGAAGAACATCATCCCGGAGCGGCACGTCGCAGAAAAGAAACGGCAGGAAGTGAAAACAGACGGATAAATAGCAGAAAGAAACAGAGAAACAGCACGGCGTGGAATTCCTAACCGTGCTGTTTTCTGTATTCTGTGGGAAGGATATCCATGATATCTTTGAAAGCGGAGGAGAATTTACTCTGACTTTCATATCCTACGGATCTTGCGATGGAGGAGATACTGTCGGATCCTTCCCTTAACATTTCCGCTGCCTGTGAGATCCGGTAATGCTTCATATAAGAAGCAATGGGAAGCCCGTAGACAGATTTGAAGATGGATTTAAGTGCAGCGGTATTGATCATATACTGCCGGGAGAGTTCTTCGATCGTATAACGCTTTGTCAGGTCTTCCGTCAGCTGGTCATGGATCTGGTGTATGATCTCTATCTGGCCGGAATAGTAGGGATCCAGAGGCTTGGTGTCAGCGGGTTTTGTCATGGCAAGAAAGAGTAGAAGTTCCTGGCACTTCAGCTTCAGATAAGGCAGGATCATTCGTTCCGGCAGATCATATACTTCTGAAAAAATGTGCTCAATGTGGCTGCTTGCGGGAAGCGCCGCTACGCTCCTGTCACTGCAGAATTTATGACATAGTTTTCTGATGTCTATGCCGGCGTCTTTGATAAGCTCCGGTGGCTGGTGTTCCAGAATATCAATATCAAGAGTGAGCGAAAGCCCCTCATAGTATCCCAGCGGAAGAGTGATCACAGAATCCCCGCATTTTGTATTCATGTGGAAAGAGAGGTCGCCGCTTCCGAAGTACAGGCTCAGCCCGTCGCCCATTTCCCATCCTATGCGTCCCCGGCAGCAGTGGTCGATCGCCATGGCGGAGGCGCGGTGACAGTGGTGAAACGGAAAGCGGTCCGCCTGGAAATAATTGTAGGAGATCTCAATGCCGGGATAAAGTTCATAAGTGATGATCTTCAGCCGGGCATTTTCCGGCACCTCTTGCGCAGCGAATCCGGAGACCGGAGCCTCCCCGCCGGAAGGATGACGGATAGTCAGGCACTTCCCCGGCGGGACGTCTTTCAGTTTTTGAGATATCTCCTGAATACATTCTTTTTCCATATCTGCTTCCCTCTTTTTTGTGAACGGTGCCGTGTACTTTGTCGGAAGTACACGGCACCTCCTGCTCAGGTACACGGCACCTGATAACAAAGTACACGGTACCAGTTAATAATTTAACAATCTATTCCTCCGGGCAGGTGATCCGCCCCAGCTTTTCGATCATATGATGAAGCTCCTGTGCGAGCTCGGTGTCCGCCGTGCGGTAGTACATCTCTTTGCCCTCCCGGCGGCTTACGATCAGTCCGCTGCTTTTCAGAAGGCGGAGATGATGGGAGACGGCGGGGCTGCTCATATTGACGATGGCGGCAATGTTGAGTACGCATTCCTCGCAGTGGCACAGCAGCCAGAAGATACGGAGACGGCTTGGGTCTCCCAGCTGTTTCAATGCTTCGGATACGCCTGCGATCTCCTCTTCGCCGGGCATATGTTCTCTTATTTTTTCTTCATTATCATGGCCGTGATCATGCGGCAGTTTTTGTTCATCCATAGTAATTGCTCCAATCGGAAATTTTTTTCGCCCAAACGGCAGAAACATCGGGTTTTCTATTGACTTATTATAGGATAAGAAGTACATTATAGTCAACAATTAAGTAATTGTTTAATCAAAACAATGACAGCGAAGCGATAAAGGAGAAAGCAAGATGAAAAAGAGTTACAAGATTGATGTTGACTGTGCAAACTGTGCAAATAAGATGGAGCAGGCTGCAAAGAATACTGCAGGCGTAAAAGATGCGGTGGTAAATTTCATGACACTGAAGATGAATGTAGAGTTTGAAGAAGGCCATGACGCTAAAACAGTTATGAAGGAAGTTCTTAAAAACTGTAAAAAGGTTGAAGACGACTGTGAGATTTTCATCTGAGTCCATTTATTTCCGTCGGCAGCAGTCCGGGGGGACATGACCTCAAGTCCGTTTGGCGGCTGTCGCGAGGGTCAGATACTCAATACCTGCATCAGGGTATCTGACATGCCGCCCCGGGAGCGAAGATCGTTTTCCGGGGTCTTAAAATGGTTGATAGATAAACAATTAAGCATTTGTTTAATTGATGAGAGAAGGAAGGCATTGATTATGAATAAAAAACAGAAAAAGATGCTGGCGCGGATCCTGATCGCGGCGGCTCTTCTCATCGGATTTAATTTCCTGCCTTTTACAGGATATGTCAGATTTGTTTTTTATCTGATCCCTTATCTGGTCATCGGATATGATATCCTGATCAAGGCATTTAAAGGGGTAAAGAACAGACAGCCCTTTGACGAGAGTCTGCTGATGGCGATCGCCACCATTGGAGCCATCGCCATAGCGCTTACCGGAGACGGTGACTATACAGAGGCGATCGCCGTTATGCTGTTTTACCAGATCGGAGAGTGGTTCCAGAGCTATGCCGTCGGGAAGAGCAGGAGAAATATCAGTGATCTGATGGACATCCGTCCGGATTATGCAAATATCGAAGTGAACGGGAAACTGGAGCAGGTTGATCCGGACGAAGTAGAGATCGGCTCTGTGATCGTTGTCCAGCCCGGAGAGAAAGTTCCCATCGACGGGATCGTGACAGAGGGAAGTTCCACTCTGAACACCAGCGCCCTGACAGGCGAGAGCCTTCCCAGGGATGCCCAGGAGGGCGACGAGATCATCAGCGGCTGCATCAATATGACCGGCGTTCTGAAGATAAAGACTACGAAGGAATTCGGAGAGTCCACTGTATCAAAGATACTTGATCTGGTGGAGAATGCAAGTTCGCGGAAATCAAGATCCGAAGAATTTATCACGAGATTCGCAAGGATCTATACCCCGGCTGTGGTGTACAGCGCCATTGCCCTTGCAGTCCTGCCGCCCCTGGTCCGGATGCTTGGAATGGGGCTTCCGGCGGAGTGGGGAACTTGGATCTACCGGGCGCTTACATTTCTTGTCATAAGCTGTCCCTGCGCACTTGTGATCAGTATTCCTTTAAGTTTCTTCGCCGGGATCGGCGGAGCAAGCAATGCGGGAGTGCTCGTGAAAGGATCCAATTATCTGGAAATACTGTCCCAGACAAAGTGTGTGGTATTTGACAAGACCGGAACGCTGACACAGGGCGTATTTGAAGTAAATGAAGTCCATCACAATCAGATGGACCGGGAGCAGCTCCTGGAATATGCGGCTCTTGCCGAGAGCGCGTCTTCACACCCCATCAGCAGAAGCCTGCAGCGGGCTTACGGGAAAGAGATCGATCGCAGCCGTGTGACAGAGATCCGGGAGATCAGCGGAAACGGTGTGACGGCGAAGGTGGACGGCATCCAGGTGGCAGCAGGTAATTCAAAACTGATGGATAAGCTTGGTGTGAAGTGGATCGACTGTCACCAGGCGGGAACTATCATCCATATGGCGGTAGACGGAAAATATGCCGGCCATATCGTGATCTCCGACATTGAGAAACCTCATGCGAAGGAGGCAGTCCGTGCGCTGCGTTCTGCAGGAGTTGAGAAGACGGTCATGCTGACCGGGGATTCCTGGAAGGTCGCGGAACATGTGGCTGCGGATCTGGGCATTGATGAGGTTCATGCCGAACTTCTTCCGGCGGACAAGGTGGAAAAGGTAGAAGAACTTCTTGAGAAGAAACATCAGAAAGGCAAGCTTGCCTTTGTCGGCGACGGGATCAACGATGCACCGGTATTGTCCAGAGCGGATATCGGTATCGCCATGGGAGCCATGGGCTCTGACGCGGCTATCGAGGCGGCAGATATTGTCCTCATGGACGATGATCCTCTGAAGATCGCGAAGGCGATCCGTATCTCAAGGAAATGCCTTCGCATCGTCTATGAAAATATATGGTTTGCCATTGGCATCAAGCTGATCTGCCTGGTGCTGGGCGCAGTGGGAATCGCCAATATGTGGCTCGCGATCTTTGCGGATGTGGGAGTCATGATCATCGCGGTGCTCAACGCCATAAGAGCGCTGTTTGTGAAAAAGCTGTAGAAAAAAGAAAGGGAAGATGCCGCGGCATCTTCCCTTTCTCTTTATGTTTTTTTCCATCAGGTCCGTATACTACATGCCCTGGATCATCCGGTAGAGTTCCAGAATTCCCGTATAATCTTCTCCATACAGGAAGAAGTAATCGATCTGTCCATTCCCTTCTGTATGGATATAAGTGCCGTACATGGGAATTGTGCAGCACAGAACGGTTTCCTCAGAAGCAATGCCGATCCCGTATCCGTATCCGGACACCAGCAGAGGCATGCGCAGACGTTTCCCGCCGAAGCTGATATAACGCGCTTTGCAAGTCATCCTCTCCAGATCTTCGGAGAGGATACCCTTTGCGGAAAGTTTTTCCTCTTTTGTCCAGTTAAAATATTCCCAGGTTCGTATTTTCTCACCAGACTCGATCTGGCGGGGCAGCCCGGTGGACTCGGAAAGGAGCTTCCTGCCGTCTGCCGAGAGAAAGCGGATGGCTCCGCTTCGTCTATCTATCTGGACCGTGAGCTTCCCGGTGGAGAGTTCCGCCAGTGATTTCCCTGCACGTGCTGTCCAGACGAGATTCTCTTCCGGTCTGCAGTCCCGCCAGCGGGAGACTGAGGAGAAAATGTCTCTTCTCTGAAAACGGACGCGGATCACAGATTCTGTGATGGGGGTCAGACGGAGTATGCCATACTGACTGATCAGATCCAGATGTTTTTTTGTCCGTTTGATATTGCGGACCGCAAGATCAGAAGGGGCGGGACCGGAAGGGCGTTTACGGCGCAGGAGCGTACTGTCCGGGAGGGCGCCGAAAGCAAATCCGGAAGGGTTGACAGGAATTTCTTCCCCGGAATTCGGCAATGGCTTCGCGGCTTTCCCGGGATCCGGCAATGGCTTTGCGGCTTTTTCAGGGGCCGACAACAGTTTCGCGGTTTTCCCGGGGATGGCCGCCTGCGAAGAATCCTCTCCGGACGACAAGGCTGGATTCTCTATCAGCCGGACCTCTTTTCCTTCCGGCACCGGATCCGCGATCAGTCCTGTCAGCTTTCCGGTATATATCACAGAGAGTTCATGGAGCGCTCGGGTCGCGGCAACATACAGGAGCTTTACATATCTGTCCTCCGAAGGATAGGCGTTTTCGGTGGGATCATAAAGGACGACCGCGTCGAATTCGAGCCCTTTTGTGTATTCCACGGGAAGGACCATGACGCCTTCCGTGAACTCCGCGGTCTCAGGATCACTGTCCGCAAGGGGAAGTTCCCTGCCCAGTTTGCGGCTTACGTCTGATGCCTCCGCCTCGTCCCGGCAGATCACAGCGATAGTCTCCCTTCCGTTCTCCATCCATTTCCGGATCGTCTTCACAGTCGCTGTAAGCAGAGCCTCCCGGTCGGCGCATTCCGTTATGGAGACGTCGCTGCCGTGACGATCAATGGGATCTGCCGGATAGACGGGGAAACTTCCGTGCCGGAGGATATCGGTGGCAAACTTCGATATCTCCACCGTGTTCCGGTAACTTTTCCGGAGTACGGCGAATCCGCCTGCCGTGCCGTGCAGCATCAGTTCCTTCAATTCCTCCCAGTCGTTGAGACCATATCCGTAATGGATGTTCTGGGAGACGTCGCCCATGATCGTATAGGTGCATCCCCTCAGGCAGTAGGCGAGCGCGCCATACGCCATCATCCCGAAATCCTGTGCCTCATCAATGATCACATGGCTTGCCTCCCGGATGCCGTCAATCTCCTTGATCCTCTTATAAATATAGGCGAGAGCCGCCAGGTCATAGAGATCAAATGAGTTCTCTGTAAAAGGGACCGTCTTCCCATTTTCCTGCTGGCTCCGAAGAAAATCCTGATAGACTTCAAAAATGGAACCTTTCCAGACGTCCCTTCCGAAATGCAGCCGGTATTTTCGGAACAGCTCCTTCCTTACATCCGGCGGATAGGTGACAGACTTCCCGGTCACTTCATTTTCCAGTTTTGCGCGAAGCATATGGTTGAGCATGTTGATCTTTCCCTGCATGGAGACAAGAGGATTGTTCTCCATACAGTTCCGGATGGAAGATGATTTCATAAGAAGAACACCGTTCTCCATCCGGACACATTCTCCGGGAATCGTCTTTTGTTCCAGTTCTGCACAGAACCTTTCCAGATCATGGAACCATTCACAGCTCCCTTTGATCCACACGTTCTGGTCCGTTCTGTCCACAGGACGGATGTGGCAGAGTTCCGGATTCCAGTCTTCATAGAGGAGGCGGACAAAGAGCTGTTCCATGGTCATCTGGGCGGCGCCGTACACGTCCAGGTCCGGCAGGACTCCGGTAATATAGTTTAAGAGGATCCGGTTGCTCCCGATGATATAGAAATCTTCCGGCCGGAACTCCTCTTCGTAGTTATAGAGAATGTAGGAAATCCGGTGCATCGCCACCGTAGTCTTTCCGGACCCGGCAACTCCCTGTACGATCAGGTTCATCTTCGGTGACCTTCGGATGACCGCATTCTGCTCCTTCTGGATCGTGGCAATGATCTCTCCCAGGACCGCGTTTTTATTTCTGGCGAGATACCGGGTGAGAAGCTCGTCGTTCGCCACCACATCCGAATCGAAGAAATCGACCAGCCGGTCCTCTGCGATCTCATAGGTCCGTTTGCGTTTCAGATCGATCTCACAGACTCCTTCGTTTTTTACAGTATAGCTGCAACGCCCCATATTGTTTTCATAGTACACGGAGGCAATGGGGGCGCGCCAGTCGATGACCACGGGCTCGGAGCCGTCTTTTGAGATCCCGACCCGGCCAATGTAGTAAGACTCCGCGTAAGGGATCTTCGGATCTTTAAAATCAATACGACCAAAGTAAGGCTTTGAACGTGCTTTCCGGCTGCGGAACAGATCCCGCTGGTTCTCCCTGAGCTGAGACTGGGTGTTGTGGAACATTGCCAGAGCTTCCTTATCTTTAGTCCCGTAGGTCTCCATCAGTTCATGCAGCTCATCGGCCAGCTGTGTCCCGGCTTTTTCCACCTTTTCAAGATTGTCCTGAGCGATCTGTATGATCCAGGCGAGCTGTTCTTCTTCAGCCTTACGGCTTAAACCCGGGATCGGGCGGTAATGTCTGTTTTTCTGCGTGTCCATCATTTTCACCTGCCTTTCCTGTATCCGGATCTCTGCAGAGTACACGTACTATAGCACCGGGAAATGCAGTTGTCAACAGTCGAAAACCTCTTGACTAATCCGTCAGCCATCTATATAATTGTCTTTGTATGAATTTCAAAATCAAAGGCTATGACGGAGACAGTAAGAACCATCCGAATGTCCCAGCGAACCGGGGAGGGTGAAAGCCCGGTATAGTAGGTAGTTTCCGAACATCACTCCAGAGCTGCAGCCCCCAAATCAGCTATATCAGGGAGTAAGGGCTGACGCAGATCCCGCGTTAGAGGATACCATATACGAACTGAGAGTTTCTGAATACAGAAAAGCAGAATGTATAAGGAAAAAGAAGTTCAAGTATGATGTAACAGGTGGTTGAAACGAGAGTATGGCTTTCGTCCTATTGCAGGACGGGAGCCTTTTTTTATCAGCTGACAGGGGAAATCCTTAATCGGTAGTAAGGAGTCTGCATGGATGATATATCTGCGGCGGCCCGCTCCCGCTCGGAGAAAAACGCAGCGGACACGTAAGACCGCAGAGGACGCGGTCTAAGTGCCGGCGTTTTTCTACGGCCCTTCGCAGACATACCATCCATGCAGGCCCCCGAAGCCGGAAGGCTTCTCCCTGACAGAAGATGAAAAAAGACCGCCGGAAGGAGAGGACGGCTCTGTAGTAAAGCAGCCCCAAACTGCGAAACAGCACAGCAGTTCTGACCCACCTCCCGGCACAACCCAAAACTATGATTAAAGCCCCGTTCTGGAAGGTCCGATGCCGTAGGTGTCTGGCGAGGACCGTAATGAAACGCCGGCACTTAGAGCGCGTTCTTTGCGCTCTTACGTGTCCGCTGCGTTTCATTCCGAGCGAGAGCGAGTCCGAGCTGGACATCTACGGCATCGGACCCTACAGAAAGGAAAAATCAACATGTACAAAAAAGTATCCACGGACATGAATTTCGTCGGCCGTGAAAAAGAGGTCGAGAAATTCTGGGAAGAAAACCACATCTTCGAGAAGAGTATCGAAGAGAGAGAGGGATGTCCCGAGTACATTTTCTACGACGGACCTCCGACGGCAAACGGAAAACCTCACATTGGCCATGTGCTTACCCGCGTTATCAAGGATATGATCCCGAGATACCGCACAATGAAGGGTTACATGGTGCCGAGAAAAGCCGGATGGGACACACATGGTCTTCCGGTAGAGCTTGAGGTGGAAAAATCCCTCGGCCTGGACGGAAAGGATCAGATCGAGAAATACGGTCTGGAGCCGTTCATCAAAAAATGTAAGGAAAGCGTGTGGAAATACAAAGGAATGTGGGAGGACTTCTCCGCGACCGTCGGCTTCTGGGCTGACATGGAGCATCCCTATGTAACATACCACAACACATTCATCGAGTCCGAGTGGTGGGCGCTGAAGCAGATCTGGGAGAAGGGACTTCTCTACAAAGGCTTCAAGATCGTTCCCTACTGCCCGCGATGCGGAACACCTCTGTCCGCACAGGAAGTGGCTCAGGGCTACAAGGATGTAAAAGAGCGCTCTGCAGTCGTGAGATTTAAAGTCAAAGATGAGGACGCGTACATCCTGGCATGGACCACCACGCCTTGGACGCTGCCATCTAACCTTGCTCTCTGTGTGAATCCGAACGAGGATTACGCAAAGGTAAAAGCGGCGGACGGATATACCTACTATATGGCATGCGCTCTTCTCGACACGGTTTTAGGAAAGCTGGGTGAGGAAGGAAAGCCGGCATACGAAGTTCTGGAGACATACAAAGGAACCGACCTGGAAGGCAAGGAATACGAGCCTCTTTACCAGTGCGCCGCAGACGCAGCCGCAAAGCAGAAAAAGAAAGCATTCTACGTTACCTGCGACACTTATGTCACACTGACAGACGGTACCGGAGTCGTTCACATCGCGCCGGCATTTGGTGAAGACGATGCCAACGTGGGAAGAAAATATGATCTTCCGTTTGTACAGCTGGTGGACGAGAAAGGAAATATGGCGGAATCCACTCCGTTCGCAGGATTATTTGTAAAGAAGGCGGATCCGGAAGTACTGAAGGATCTGGATGCGAGAGGACTGCTCTTTGACGCGCCGAA
>DWVT01000117.1 GCA_019120075.1 Candidatus Mediterraneibacter excrementigallinarum | reverse complement strand
CAGTGTATTCTGGCTGTTCCTCGGAATATGTAACGGCTATCTCCTGACCAAGAGGGTGACGCCGTTTAACGCCCAGGACCTGAAGGTGCTGTCAGATGCGCTGGAGCTGACAAATAATTATTTCAACACGTTTGAGCTGGCTATGATCATCATCGGCGTGGTGGCGCTTGTTCTGTGGATCGTATCCATGTGGCGCCGGGGCGGACAGTTTACCGGGAAGATGCACCGGATCATAGCTCTGGTCGGAGTTGTGGCGTCTTTTGCACTGTGTATCGTGCTGACAAATGTGGCGGTGGACCGGCGGGTGATCTCCAATTATTTTGGAAATATCGCGTTCGCCTATGAAGACTATGGATTCCCTTACTGCTTCTCGGCCAGCCTGTTCAATACGGGGATCAATGAGCCTGCCGGATACAGCAGGGAGATGATGGCTCAGATCAGCAATAACGGCGAGATCACGAAGAGCGAGACGGGAAGATCTGAGGATGAACTGCCGAATATCATGTTCGTTCAGCTGGAATCATTCTTCGATCCTACAGAGGTGGAATGGCTCCGGTTTTCCGAGGATCCGATCCCGAATCTGAGAAAACTGTTCAGTGAATATTCCACGGGATACTTCAAGGTGCCGTCGGTGGGAGCAGGAACAGCAAACACGGAGTTTGAGGTACTCACGGGAATGAGTATGCGTTTCTTCGGACCGGGAGAGTACCCGTATAAGACATATGCGAAGACCAAGGTGCTGGAGAGTGCGGCAACTGCGCTGACCAGTCTCGGATACGGCGCGGAGGCACTCCATAATAATGGAGGAAACTTCTACAGCCGTGCCCAGGTGTTCAATCATATGGGATTTGACCACTATACCAGCAAGGAGTTTATGAATATTCTCCAGACGACACCCAAAGGCTGGGCAACAGACGACATTCTTGTGCCGAACATCATGGAGTCAATGGATACAACGGAGGGACAGGATTTTGTGTTCACCATCAGCGTGCAGGGACATGGAGACTATCCAACGGAGCCTACGCTTGAAAATCCGGAGATCATCGTCAGCGGCGTGGAGGATGAAGGAAAGCGCAATGCCTGGGAGTATTATGTGAACGAAGTTCACGAGATGGACAAGTTCGTGGGCGAACTCATCGAGGCGGTAGAGTCCAGAAACGAGCCTACGGTGCTGGTGTTCTACGGGGACCATCTGCCGACCATGGATCTGAAGGCCAAAGACTTGAAGAGCAAGTATCTCTATAATACAAATTATGTGATCTGGGACAATATCGGTCTGAAGAAACAGGACGGCAATATTGCGGCCTACCAGATCATGGCGGATGTGTTTGAGCGGCTTGATATCCATTCAGGTACCGTGTTCAACTATCACCAGGAGAGACGTCAGACAAAGAACTATCTGGCGGATCTGGAACTGCTGCAGTACGATATCATGTACGGAAAACAGTATGTCTATGAAGAGAGCGGAGCACCGATCACGGAAGGACATATGGTGATGGGCGTGAAAGATGCTCATATCACAGATCTTGTATCCCAGTCGGACGGGACATACAGCGTTTACGGGGATAACTTTACAAAACAGAGCAAAGTTTACATCAATGGAGAGAAACAGACCACGAAATTCCTGAACAACACACGGCTGGATCTGAGAGAGTCCGAACTGAATGACGGGGACACCGTGATGGTAGCCCAGGTCGGTTCCAGCAATACCATCTTCCGGACGTCGAAGACTTATGAGTACAGGGACGGAAAGCTGACAGAACTTCCGGACGATCCGAATGCGGTGGAAAATGGAAGACAGGCTTTCGTGAGCACAGAGGAAGAACAGGAAGAATGACAGAAGGATGACCATGCAGGAAAAATGTATGTCATATGATGAAGCAGTAAAATATATACTGGATATCCCGAGATTTACCAGGAAGAATGACGCGGTACACACGAAGACGTTTCTGAAGTATCTCGGGAACCCGCAGGAGGATCTGAAGATCCTCCATGTGGCGGGAACAAACGGAAAGGGTTCCGTGTGCGTTTATCTCGACGCCATGCTGCGGTCGGAGGGAAAGCACACGGGACTGTTCACGTCTCCCCATCTTGAGCGGATGAACGAGCGGATCGTCATCGACGGCGTGCAGATCGGGGACGGAGAGTTCGAACAGATATTCCGTGAGACCCTGGCAGCGGTGAGCCGCATGCAGAAAGAGGGGATGCCCCATCCGACGTTTTTTGAATTCCTTTTTGGCATGGCGCTGCTCTCATTCAGCAAAGCAGGGGCAGAGTACGCGGTGCTGGAGACCGGACTGGGGGGAAGGCTGGACGCCACCAACGCGGTGGAACATCCGCTGGCGTCTGTGATCACCTCCATCGGCATGGATCACATGGAATATCTGGGAGATACGCTGGAAAAGATTGCCGGTGAGAAGGTCGGGATCATCAAACCTGGAGTGACTGTTTTCTATGCGCAGACCTGTGAGGAGAGCGACCGCGTGATACGTCAGACCGCGGAGAAACGGCACTGTTTCTGTAAAAAAATCGGGAAAGATGCGTACGAAATTCTTGGAATCAGGGACAAACATATTGCATTTTCCTGTGCGAATGCTTATTATGGAAATACCACTTGGAAACTGAATAACATCGGTGTTTACCAGCCGGGCAATGCGCTGCTGGCCATGGAAGTCATGCGTTTCCTCTTCGGGGAGAACGGGCATCCGCAGCTGTGGAGGAGCGCTCTGGCTGAAGTAAAGTGGGCGGGCAGGATGGAAGAGATCCTGCCGGATATCTATGTGGACGGGGCGCACAATATCAGCGCCGTGGAAGCATTTGCGGAAAGTGTTCCTGAGAGCGGAAAGGGAAATGTGATCCTTTTCTCCGCGGTGAGGGACAAGGAGTACCGGGAGATGATCGCCTGCCTGTGCAGAAAGGTGCAGGCGGATCTTTACGTGGTCACACAGATCGGGGACAGGCGCGCTGCCGGGGCAGAGGCGCTGGGCAGGCTCTTTGAAGAATATACGGACCGCCCTGTCGTCGTGAAAGAATCGGTGAAGGATGCTCTCAGATACGTGATGGAAAACAGACGGGGGCGTACAGTCTACTGTCTTGGTTCGCTGTATCTGACGGGAGAGATAAAAGGATTGATCCGGGAGGTCAAACAAAATGCTGAACTATGAAGAAGAGATAAAGAAATTCAAACCGTGCCTTGAGGTGGAGGACATCGAGGAGGCGGTCTACCAGGAAGACCTGTCTGATATGACGGATCTTCTGCGGGAAGTTATGGATAAGAAGCAGTAGATGAATGGTATGGTTCACACCTAACCGCCGCCCGCATGCGCACTCGTCGCGCTGACGCGCTTCAGTTCCGCACTGCGTGCTAAGACTGCTTATGAGGGCGGCGGTTACGAGTTCCACTCGCACTCAGGAACAGGAAAATGCCTCTTACATGCAAGCATGACGCTTCATTTTCCTGTTCCTGAGTACGGTGTGAACTGTAACACTAGATGAACAGGAAAGATAATGGTGGGTATAAATGAATTATGCGAAGAAGATTATATACCAGTCCAATTACTGGTATAATGACGGCCTGAAGAAAGCCAAGGTCAGAGATATGTCCGGCGCGATCATTTCTCTGAAGCGCAGCCTGCAGTATAACAGGGAGAATATTGCGGCGAGAAATCTTCTCGGGCTTGTCTACTACGGCATAGGGGAAGTGTCGGAAGCACTGGTGGAATGGATCATCAGCAAGAATTTCCGGCCCAGGGACAATATTGCAAACGAATATATAAAGGAAGTTCAGGATTCCGCTAATGAGCTGGAGATCATCAATCAGGCGGTGAAAAAATACAATCAGTGTATCGAGTACTGCCAGCAGAACAGTGAGGACCTTGCGGTCATCCAGCTGAAGCAGGTGATTGCGGCCCATCCGACTTTTCTGAGGGCACATCAGCTGCTCGCGCTTCTGTATCTGCATGATGACCAGTATGCCAAGGCGAAACAGGTCCTCAGGGCGGCGAGAAAACTGGATACGAACAACGAGATGACGCTGAGGTACCTCCACGAACTGACAAGGCAGCGTACCCGGAAAGGGCGCCGTGCTACTTCGGCGGCGGAACGGAAAAAGAAGAGCGACGCCGTGGAGTACAGTTTGGGCAATGAGACGATCATCCAGCCCAGGCATTCAGCGCTGAAAGAGATGGCGGGGCATCTTGCGGTTGCCAATCTTTTTGTCGGCGCGGTGATCGGAGCTGCATTGATCTGGTTCCTGGTGGCTCCTGCGGTGAACCAGTCCAGGTCGGAACGTCTGAATGACCAGATGCGGGAGTACAGTGAGCAGATCAATTCGCTGGAGGCTCAGGTCAGCGCCCAGACAAGGACGCTGGATAATTACCGGGCGGCCGGGGAGGAGACGGAAGCAGACGCACAGCAGGCTCAGAGTACGGCAGACAGCTATGAAAGTCTGATGACAGTTTCGGATCAGTATAATTCAGGCGAATATACCAACGCCACCATGGCAGATACGCTGCTCAGTGTCAACCGGGACAGTCTGGGGGATAATGGAAAGGCACTTTGTGATGATCTGAGAGATTCGATCTATCCCGGGGCCTGCGATACCTATTTCTCATCCGGTACAGAAGCACTGGCTTCCGAAGATTATAAGAGCGCTGTGGATGATCTGTCAAAGGTCGTGCGCATGGATCAGGAATACAATGACGGTGAGGCGGTCTATAATCTGGCTCAGGCATACCAGGGAAATGGTGATAATGATAATGCGGTAAAGTATTACCAGATGATCATTGAAAAATTCGCAGATTCCGAATATGTGCAGGATGCTCAGAAAAATTATGATGCTCTTTCCGGAGACAATGGCAGTGATTCCGGAGATGACAGCAGCAGCGACAGTTCAGACGACTCCGGTGATACGGATACGGAAGGATAAAATAAGCAGAATTGAACTAATTTCCTGAAAAGAATCAATTATATCTTCATAAAATACAAAAGAGAAGGATATGCAGAGATGCATATCCTTTTTTCGTTGTTGTGCGTACAATTCGGACAACACTGTTAATTGGTGCCGTGTACCTTGTACAAGGTACACGGCACCAACGAAAAAACCAGAGGAGGAGTAGTATGAAATATCAGGTTCAGGAGAACTGTCTGACAATTTATCTTCCCCGCGAGGTGGACCACCACAACGCGGAGGAGATGAAGCATGAGGCGGATGCGGTGATCGACAGGAATCACATCAAATATGTGATCTTTGACTTTGAGAAGACGGACTTTATGGACAGTTCGGGAATAGGGGTTATCATGGGAAGGTATAAGACAATCTGCCTGATCGGGGGAGAGGTCTGGGCAGTACATGCGAACGCGCGGATCAGAAAGATCCTGACACTGTCAGGGGCGGCAAAAATAATGCAGATATATGATGAGGAGGACAAGCCATGAAAAATACGAATGAAATGGAGATCAGATTTGACAGCAGATCGGTGAATGAGGGATTCGCCAGAGTAGCGGTGGCGTCTTTTATGACACAGCTCAACCCCACTGTGGAGGAGGTGGCGGATGTGAAGACGGCCGTTTCCGAAGCGGTGACCAACTCGATCATCCACGGGTATGACAATGAGGTACATAAAGTGAGTATACGCTGCCGGATCGAGGACAATGTTTTTATCGTGGAGGTCTGCGACAAGGGGAAAGGAATTGAAAATATAGAAGAGGCCATGCGCCCCATGTTCACGACAAAGCCGGAACAGGAAAGGTCCGGTATGGGGTTTGCCTTTATGGAAGCTTTCATGGATACGGTGGAAGTGGAATCTGAGCCGGGAAAAGGAACAAAGGTGAAGATGAAAAAGACGGTCGGAAAAGGAAGGGAGATATGGACCACACAATCGCTTTGATAAAGAGATCTCACGACGGGGATAAAGAGGCGAGAGAACAGCTGGTGGAGGAGAACGTGGGCCTTGTCTGGTGTGTCGTCAAGCGGTTTTACGGCCGGGGAACAGAGGCGGAAGATCTCTTTCAGATCGGCAGTATCGGCCTTCTGAAAGCCATTGATAAGTTCGATCTGTCCTATGATGTGAAATTCTCTACCTATGCGGTTCCCATGATCTCCGGCGAGATCAAGCGGTTCCTGCGGGATGACGGAATGATCAAAGTCAGCCGGTCTCTGAAGGAACTCGCCTATAAAAGCGTGCAGGCCCGGGAAAAACTGACAGACAGGCTGGGGCGGGAGCCCACCCTGGAGGAACTGGCAAAGGAAACCGGGGTGGATAAAGAAGAAATCGTCCAGGCGATGGAGGCGGGCGGCGAGGTGGAATCCCTATACCGCCCCATCCACCAGAAAGAAGGAAGCGAGATCCGTCTTCTGGACCGGATCGAAGAGCGGGAGCGCAGGGAGGATAAGATCCTTGACACAATGGTTCTGAAACAACTTCTGGAAACACTTGACGCGAAGGAAAGACAGCTGATCTATCTGAGATATTTTGCGGACCGGACTCAGTCTGATGTGGGAAAGATCATGGGGATTTCGCAGGTGCAGGTGTCGAGAATGGAGAAGCGGATCATTGAAAATCTGCGGAGGAAGAGTTCCTGAATAAATTTTCCCGGAAATCCAGATACTAGTACAACATAAAAACAAGCCGGTCCATATGCCTCATAAAACGGTAAGATCAGAGGGCGGGATCCGGCGGAAAGGGCAGGTGGAATAAATGGATGAAGGGCGGAAAAAGGTGTGGATCTGTCTTCTTGTTATCGTGCTGGCGGCTGTTGTCATCGGGATACTCTACTATCTGAGCACACCTTCTGCACAGAGCAGTGAAGGGTTTCTGATCATGGCTCCGGAGGTGGCGGACTATGCCGGATAAGACAACGGGACAGAAGAAAACTACTTCAGGCACACAGGTTCGCAGACAGGATATCCTCTATATTAAAGGGGACCGGGATGTGGAGATAAGCAAAAAGTCAGTGACTCTGAACGACATACTGACAATGGAGTGCAGCGACAGACAGATCCTGAACAGTATCAAAAAGATGCACCTTCTTCAGATTAAAAAGGGAGGACAGCAGAGATATGTGGTGTCGGTGCTCAAGATCATTTCTCTCATCCATGAGAGGTATCCGGACGTCATCGTGCAGAACCTGGGCGAGACAGACATTATCATCACCTATGAAGAACAGAAGAAGACCGGAAAGTTCGTGCATTTCGCAAAGGCGGCGTTTGTCGCCGTGGTCACGTTCTTCGGCGCGGCCTTTTCCATCATGGCATTCAACAACGACGTAAACGTGACCCGTCTGTTCGAACAGATCTATGAGCTGGTCACCGGGCAGGAGACGAGCGGATTTACGGTCCTGGAAATTTCCTATTCTGTCGGCATCACGATCGGGATCCTCGTGTTCTTCAACCACTTCGGAAAGAAGCGCTTCACTGTGGATCCCACACCTATGGAAGTGCAGATGAGGCTCTATGAAAATGATATCCAGACGACGCTGATCGAGGATGCTGCAAGGAAGGGGGAGGAGATCGATGTGGGTACAGCAGATCTTTCTGGCGGTCGTCGGACTTAGCGCAGGGGTCGCCGCGGCGGGCGGCCTTTTTTCTTTTATCGTGGAACTGGGAGTGATCGCGGATTTTGCCGACCGGACGCATACCGGAGATAAGGTGCTGTTTTATGAAGAGTGTACGGCCCTTGGAGGGATCCTGGGAAATCTGGTCTATA
>DWVT01000008.1 GCA_019120075.1 Candidatus Mediterraneibacter excrementigallinarum | reverse complement strand
CGATACAGGGGGCCTTCTCCTTCGCCTGTTTGAACAGATCTCTTACTTTGGATGCTCCCATGCCCACGAACATCTCCACAAACTCAGAACCCGACATGGAGAAGAAGGGGACGTTGGACTCTCCGGCTACTGCCTTTGCCAGCATGGTCTTGCCGGTTCCGGGAGGTCCCACAAGGAGGATTCCCTTCGGCATGGACGCGCCGATCTCCTGATACTTTTTCGGGTTGTGCAGATAGGACACGATCTCAGAGAGATTCTCCTTTGCTTCATCTTCTCCTGCGACATCAGAAAACCGGATGCCCTCCGAAGACTTCACATAAACTTTCGCATTGCTCTTCCCCATTCCGAAGATCATGGAATCCGGGCCGCCGCTTGCTCTGCTCATAAGCTTTTTCGACATGTACTGTCCGATCCCGATGAAGATCACGATGGGAAGGATCCAGGAGACAAGGAAGGTGATGATGGGCGACGTCTGCTGGATGATCTGCCCGGAAAACTCCGCGCCTGAAGCATACAGCCTTTCTGTCATTCCCGGATCTTCCACCATTCCGGTCTTGTAAATCTTGCTTTCATCCTTATTGGTAAATATGATCTCATTTTCACTCTGGTCGATCTCAACCTGCCCGATCTCTTCGTTTTCCGTCATCTTGATAAACTTGTCATATCCCACTTCCCGGACCTGCCGTTCCGCCGCCCAGGGCATGAACAGAAAATTAAACACCAGCAGGATCGCCAGAACAATCACATAGTAAAATATCAGGGGTTTTCTCGGTTTTTTTACCTCGTGCATATTCCTTCCTCCTTGTTCTTTTCTTTCTCATCGTCTTTTTTCTTATCAGTTTCCGGATTTGCCTCTATCGCTCTCCCTGTTCTCCACACTCTTCTGATTCTCAAGTGCCGTCAGAGCGGAGATCAGTGCCTGCTGTACTGCAAGCGTGGCGAAATCCATCGCATATTCCGCATACAGCAGTTCGGCTTCGCTCTTGTCTTCCTCCGGACTGCTGTCTTTGGAATGGATATCGTTCGCAAGCTGTTTTTTCATCAGTTCCTGCGTCTTCTTTCTGTAATCCAGCTGTATCTGAGACAGGATCTTCACAGCTTCGGACCGGCAGGATCCGGCTTTTTCCTCAAGCAGAAGTGTACTTTCTTCCAGTTCCTCTTCCGCCTTTTTCAATTCTGAGTGGATCTTTGCCTCGTCCCCCTGCTCACAGACACGGATCCTGCACTGCATTTTCCCGTACTGCTCTGCCATCTCATAGAGTTTAACGGCAAATATGCTGTCATCAATTTTCATATCAATATCCTCCTTTCCGTGTCTTTTGTCCCTATATTTTTATATAGCAGATGAAAAAGAGAATTTCGACTCTCAGTTTTCGAAATTTGTCTTTACAAAAACCGGAATCTGTCAAAAAAACTGACAGATTCCGGTTTTTGTAAAGACATTGCGGGGAAATTATAAGTGGTAGAAATACGCCTCATAGACTATATTGAAGATACTAAGAAAAGACAGATTTCTAAAATCCGTCTGCAGGAAACAGGAAAGAAAAGGAGTATCTCAATGGAACAGATAAAAGAAAAACAGCAGAACCGTATACAGATTCTCACCACACTCGATCAGAATTATCTGCCCCGGCTGCAGGTACTGCTCACGTCAGTCTATCTCAATAATCCCGGGGAGCAGGCGGATATCTGGCTGATGCACAGCCGGATCCCTGCGGAAGCGCTTGAACCCGTATCTGAGTTATGCCGCCTGTTCGGATTCGGATTCTCTGCGGTACAGATCGACGGATCCAGCTTTCAGGGTGCTCCGGTAAGCAGGCAGTATCCGAAAGAAATGTACTACCGTCTTCTGGCGTCACAGTTTCTGCCGGAAGATCTTCACCGCATCATCTATCTGGATCCGGATATCCTTGTCATCAATTCCCTGCGCCCTCTGTGGGATATGGATATGGAAGGGAATCTTTTCGCCGCCGCATCCCACACGGGCATGACCGAGCTTGCGAACAATATCAATCAGATCCGCCTGGAAACAGATCACGATTACTATAATTCAGGAGTTCTTCTGATGGATCTTGACAGAGCAAGAGATGAAATCTCCGCCCAGGAAATATTTGACTATGTAAAAGAACATGGAAAAGAACTTCTCCTGCCGGATCAGGATGTGCTGAACGCCCTGTACGGCAGAAGGACCATAGATCTTGATGATGCCGTGTGGAATTATGACACGCGCAATTACAACACGTATCTTCTCCGCAGCACCGGTGTCTGTGATATGGACTGGGTAATGAAGAATACCTCGGTCCTGCATTTCTGCGGAAGGTCAAAGCCCTGGCAGAAAGGCTACATCCACAGATTCGGCATCCTGTACAAACACTACATGGAACTGACCCGCAGATATATCAGCTGCACTGAGCGGGATAGATCTTCCCGGTAATGATCTTTTCGATCTGCCGGATCAGCTTCTCCTCATCCAGCTGGTTTTTCCTGCTGTAATGCAGGATGACCCCCACCATTCCGCTCGCGTAGAACCGGAGCATCATCTCCATATCATCGTAGCTGATCTCGATATCCGAAAATTTGCTGCGGGCTATTTTGCCCAGATACATTGCGACTGATTCCACAAGAATGCCCTCGATCTGGATCCAGTTTTTCGAATTCACCAGCCGGTCCAGCTTGTTTTTATTTTCCACTACAAAAGAAGTAAAAATCCGAAGGGCATCCAGATGATTCTCCGACTCCAGACTCTGTTCCGCCGCCTCTGTGGCAGCTCTCCGGAAAGTCCACTCCAGAACGTCCATAATATCACGAAAATGATAGTAAAATGTCTGACGGGAAATATGACACTCCTCGATCAGCTGTTTCACAGTGATCTTATCAATATCCTCTTTTTCCAGCAGTGCGGTAAAATTTTCTGCAATTAAAATCTTCATGTCTTCTCTCATAAAAGCACCTCAGGATAATATTCTATCGTAATTTTCCCCGGTTAGCAAGCGGCGTAGCGAATTACTGACGACTTTTTCCGCCGCATGCTGCATCAGGAATTGCAGAATCAGTTCCACTGCCAAAAAAGCCGGCGCCGTTTCCGCCTCTGCCCCAGAGCAGATCGTAAAACGACGCCGGCTTTATGTATCTGTCTGTCCGCGCCTTCAGACATGGACCACCGAATACGGTTTTCTCTTAAACACTTCCTTTGCTCTGGAATCCACCTTTGCCTCCATTCCGGAATAGCTCCGCGCCAGATCCAGCTTTATGTGTTTTATCTTTCTTCTTTCTTTTCTCATACTTTTGTGCACCTCATCTTGTTTTCAGAATTTTCAGTTTCATTAAAGATAATGTAGCACAAAAGTATGGTAATTCTGTTAGAAGCATATTAAATTCAGGTAAGATTCTCCTCTTACTCCGTCCTCAGCGCGGTCACCGGATCGCTCTTCGCAGCCTTCCTTGACGGGATGATTCCTCCGATCAGGGTCAGCACCACGCTCAGGATGATCAGGATGACTGCCGGGATCACGGGAAGGACCGCGCTCACATCATCGGTTCCTGCCAGGTGATGGATCAGGGCGTTCCCCGGTATAAGAAGAAGCAGAGAGAGCCCGATTCCGATCAGTCCCGCGCACAGACCGATAATAAAGGTCTCTGCGTTGAACACCTGGGAAATATTTCCCTTGGATGCCCCGATCGCCCGGAGGATTCCGATCTCCTTCTTTCTCTCCAGCACACTGATATAGGTGATAACTCCGATCATGATGGAAGAGACTACAAGGGAGATCGCCACAAACGCGATCAGCACATAGCTGATGATATCAATGATATCCGTGACGGAGGACATCAGGGTTCCCACCACGTCCGTATATGTGATCACCTGCTCGTCTTTTCCCTCCGCTTCCATCCGGCTGTTATAATTGTCCAGGATATTCACCACAGATTCCTTGCTCTCAAAGTCTATGGGATAGATATCGATCTCGCTGGGCACATCGAAATCCACGTATCCAAGCGTCCGCAGATTGTTCTCATAAGTCGCATTCTCCGCAGTACTTATGGACATCATAAGTTCCGTCAGATCATCCGCGTCCATGTTCATGGTAAACGCCGCGGCAAACATATTGGAATCAATACTCATGGCGTCTTCCAGGTTCTTTCCCAGCCGTGTCATGGCAGTGCCCATGGCGCCCTCTAGCCCGGTGCTGATCTGCGCCATCACCTGGGTCATCGCCGCGGTGATCTGGTTCTCCAGGTTCTGTGCGACTTCCCCGGTAAAGGAAGACATCATGCTTCCCACGTACCCCTGAATGGAGGAAGAGATCTGCTCTTCCAGATTTCCCGTATCTACCATGCCCGCGATTCCGGAGGAAAGCTTCTGTTTTGCATCATCCGTTCCCAGGTAATTCAGAAAATGCTCGCCTATCCTGGACGGATCGGGCAGTCCGTTGGCCACCGCATACCCCTGATATCCGGAGGCAATGTCCGACGCCAGCTTCGAGAGCTGCTCATCCGTAACAGTAAAGTCGCTGTTTGCCTGGATCAGTTCGTCGCCCCAGCGGTTCAGGATCGCCTGAGCGTCCGGGGTCTGAAGGTACTCCAGGAGATAGTCGTCAAAGAGATCCGGATCTGTATAACCATTTGCCTGGGCATACTGCTGATACCCTTCCAGGATCTCTGTAAACATGGCGCGGATCTGGTCCGTGGACACCGTGATCCCGCCGTTTGCCTCCACAATGGCAAGAATGTTATCCGTCAGGATGGACCTTGCCTCCGAAGTCTGGAGATATTTCAGAAGATCCTGCCCCAGATTGGAGTAGTCCGCCTCCGGATGTTCCGACGCGTACTGCCGATAGCCTTCCAGAAGACCTGAAACCAGAGTGTTCACATCATCCGCCGAGGCAGTGATCTCAATGCTGTCCATCATATCGCTCAGACTCAGACTGGGCATCTCCGGAAGATCCAGCTGTATCCCGCTCAAATCGATCATGTTGGACAGATCCATAGTGCTTCCGTCCGCACTTACCAGATTTGACATATCAAACGCCCCGTCCAGCCCGTCGGTCAGCCCGTCTGAGTTAAAGGAAAATGCCTCCTGAAGCTTGTCGGCGTCGATGGAGAACAGGGAGTCCGTATCAAATCCGGCCTGATCACCGCTCTCCCCGAACTTTTCTCCGGTGAATACATTGATATCCTTGTTCTCCAGCTGTTTCTGGACGATCTCGCTGTCCCCGGCAGCCTCCGCCACATGCCTTGTAAGAGAAGCAGGATATCCGATCCCCGCATTAAGCATAAGTCCGTTGGCGTCCTCAGAGGGCTGGACGATCCCGACGATGGTAAGGTCCTCACCGTTTTCCACCAGGTTCTCCATATACTCCTTGTCATCTGTCTTATCACGCCAGATTTCGTATTCACTGTCATACACATAACAATCAGAACTGTTCACCAGTTTGAAGGTGATCCCCAGGATATCATCATAGGAATAGTCGCTGATGTCTGCGGGGGTGTCCACATCCTCCTCGTCGATAAACTGCTGGATCATTTCATCCAGTTCCAGCGGATCCCGGAGTCCCATGGTATAGAGCATAAAATCGCTGATCCCTCCGCCTGATGTAAGCACAAGAACACATTCATTATAATTCTCCGGCCATCGCCCCGCCTTCACATCGTACTGCCCCTCATAGAGATCCGTATCCTCCGGCATCTCATAGAACACATCCGTGCTCATCATTGCGGACATCATACTGTTGGAACCGGAAGAAGATCCAAGCCCCAGCGCGCTGAACGATGTATCCGGATTGACCTGACGGATATCCCCGTCATCTTCCTGCTTAAAGATCTGCGGGACTACATTATAGGAATATTCGATGGCATTCGTGTACTGTTCGATCCCGCTCTCCCCGCTGTCCAGATAAGACTTCAGGGATTCCAGGTCGTTGGAGTCCATAGTTGAGAACATGCTGGAAATCATATCGATCACATGGATGTCCCCTTCTTCCCCTTTTTCTTTGTCCTCATCCGTTCCGCTTCCCATCATGGACGAGAAGTCAAATCCGGTGCTCTGGATCTGGAGGGGATACTCCGAGAGAGTCTCCTCTTCCACTGTCTGGATGTAGTCATTCACCCCGGTGGACAGTGACAGGATCAGTGCAATGCCGATGATCCCGATGGAACCCGCGAACGAAGTGAGCAGTGTTCTCGCCTTTTTCGTCCTCAGGTTATTGAAGCTCAGAGAAAGTGCCGTCAGGAAAGACATGGATGACTTTCCCATGTTTTTATGCTGAGGCGGTTCCTGTGTTCCCTCTTCTATTACATAAGGATCGGAATCCGCGCGGATTTTTCCGTCCCGAAGCCGCACGATCCGGGTCGCATACTGCTCCGCCAGTTCGGGATTATGGGTGACCATCACCACCAGCCGGTCCTTCGCCACGTCCCGCAGCAAATCCATGACCTGTACACTGGTATCGCTGTCCAGAGCCCCGGTAGGCTCGTCGGCAAGAAGGATATCCGGGTCGTTGACGAGCGCGCGGGCAATCGCCACCCTCTGCATCTGTCCGCCGGACATCTGATTCGGTTTCTTGTGAAGCTGTTCCCCCAGCCCCACTTCTTCCAGCGCCTTCACAGCCCGCTCCCTGCGCTCCGCCTTTCCGATGCCCGAGATGGTCAGGGCAAGTTCCACATTGGCCAGCACAGTCTGATGGGGGATCAGGTTATAACTCTGGAACACGAATCCGATGGTATGGTTCCTGTAGGAATCCCAGTCCCTGTCTTTATATTGTTTTGTGGAGATTCCGTTAATGATCAGATCACCGCTGTCATAACGATCCAGACCACCGATGATGTTCAGAAGTGTGGTCTTTCCCGACCCGCTGGGTCCCAGGATCGCGACGAATTCGTTGTCCCTGAGGTTCATGCTCACATCGTCCAGCGCCTTCTGCACCAGCTTTCCGGTCGTATACTCCTTGCGGATATGTTGTATCTGAAGCATTGATGTCTTTCTTCCTTTCTTCTGTCTAATGCACATCTTATTGAAAAGTGCCGCAGTTTATACTGCAGCCCTGAAAATAACACAAAAAATTATAAACAATTTGAAAGCGGTTATCAACCGGTTAAATTGTGAAATTTTTATATTTATACACATCACAGGAAGTGTAAGGCGCCTTCTTTCCACATTTTCCTCACTGTTCCAGAAGGATCTGGATCTCTGTCAGGAACTCTTCCTCCCGCATGGTGTCCCGGTTGTCGATCCGGTAGATCTCAAAGGGAGTGCCTGACGCTTTTCTCCCCGCCTGTTCAATGGACTTCTTCAGCTCCCGCACCCTCTCCCCGTTCTGGTCATACCTGCCCCGGTAACAAAGCGACGCATACTCCCCTTCCGGAAGGACAAAATCGCACTCTCCGGGTTCTTCCAGCACAAAGAACACCGACTCATAACTGTTGGCGATCCCCCGCTCCATATCTTCCACAGCAAAGAAAGCTCCTATCGTCTGAGTCCCCAGATCCTGGATCCTGTCCTCGTATTTCCTGTGCAGCTTTCGGATGACAAAATCCATCTCCTCATCCCTGGTGATATACTGCTCGATCCGCACGCACCGCCTCTCCGGAATCTTCTTCCACACTGTCTTTCTGTCAGGTTCCCTCTTTGCCGCGTCCAGCGAAGAAATCCTTCTCCCGATAAGCTCCTTTCTCCTCAGGATCTCCTCCATCTGGGCGTCCAGCATCCCCTGTTCTTCCCTGAGGAGGGACAGCGTATTTTCCACACACTGTCCTTCCAGGAAATCCTTGATCTGCGCCATGGAGAAATCCAGCTTCCGAAGATCACGGATCACAGTCAGCTTATACATGTCTTTCAGATCATAAAGGCGGTATCCGTTGGTATCCCGCCGGGGTTTCAGAATGCCCAGCCGCTCGTAATAGCGCAGGGAATCCACGCCGATGCCGTACAGTTTTGAGATCTCATTGATCTTATAATAATCTTTCATTCCGTTTCTCCCTCAGTTACAATTATTATTTTTCACACAGCCCTTGACTCTGGTATTGTACCAGGGTTTAGGATAGTATGTAAAGAGGAGGAAATCATATGTTTTATAAATTAAGAAAAATATTTACCGGACTTACAGACAGACTGCTGGAGGGACTTACCTGGAAGAAATTCTTCCTCATCATCCTCGGCGCCGCGATCTGTTCTTTCGGAATACACAATATCCACCAGAGGACCGCGATCACAGAAGGCGGTGTGATCGGAATGATGCTTCTCATCGAGCGCTGGATCGGGCTTTCGCCCGCAGTCATCACCCCCATCCTGGATATCACCTGCTATGTGCTTGCCTTTAAGTACCTGGGAGGAAGATTCATCCGGATTTCCATACTGTCCACTGTGAGTGTTTCCCTGTTCTACGATTTCTGGGAAATGTTCCCGCCCATGCTTCCGGATCTGTCGTCATATCCGCTGATCGCCGCGCTGGCCGGCGGACTGTTTGTGGGCATCGGCGTGGGACTGATCGTCCGCCAGGGAGGTTCCAGCGGCGGGGACGACGCGCTGGCGCTGACCATCTCACGCCTGACCCGATGGAAACTGTCACGAGCGTATCTTTTTACTGACCTGACCGTCCTGTTCTTGTCTCTGAGTTACATTCCTCTCCGGAGGATCGTCTTCTCCCTCATCACTGTAACAGTCTCTTCTCTTCTGATCGACTGGGTACAGAATCTGAAATTCAGCCGTTCCTGTACGGAATGTGAAGGAAACGGAGCATGAGCGGCATATAAGAAAAGAAAGACCGGTCATAGAGACAGAAACCGGGAGCGATCCGTAAGAATCGCTCCCGGTAATTTGTATCTCTTTGTATCTTCTCTTATTATCTGTGCATGGAGAAGGAATCTTCGTCGTAGTTGCTCAGGTTCTTGTAGATTCCTCTGTCGTCTGCCTCTTTGATCAGCGCATCTCTGGACTTCTTCGCCAGTTTCTGATCCTTGAAGGAACTCGGTCCTCCCACGCATCCGCCGTCGCACGCCATACCTTCGATAAAGTCCTCCGGCAGTTTTCCGAGCTTCATGAGCAGCAGCGCCTTCTTGCACTCTGCCGCGCCGTTCGCCTTGCACACCTTGATATCGATGTCATTTCCGGATTCTTTCAGACTTTCCTGAACAGCTGCTGCCACTCCTCCGGAATTTCCGAACCTCTTTCCGAATACGGAAGCTTCCTGATATGTATTCTCCACAGGCTCCAGCGCAACTCCCTTCGCGCGCATCATCGCGCGGATCTCACTGTAGGTCATCGCATAGTCTGCATTTCCCTCAATCTTCTGATCCACAACCTCTGATTTCTTCGCCAGACATGGACCAATAAATACAGTCACCGCACCCGGATCTTTCGCCTTGATCATACGGGATACTCCGCACATCGGGGAGACTGTGGTCGAAACGGCGTCATTCAGCTCCGGATAGTGTTTTCTTACCATATTGACAAATCCCGGACAGCAGGAAGTCACTTTCTTCTTGCCTTCCTGATAAGCCTCGCGCCACTCTTCCGCCTCGCTCTTCGCAGTCAGGTCGCCGCCAAGACCGACTTCGACAAACTCGGTAAATCCGAGCTCTTTCATTGCCTTTCTCCAGCTCGCCATGGTGATGTCCGGTCCGAACTGTCCCTCTGTCGCCGGAGCCAGCATCGCATAGACATGTTTGCCGGACTTGATCGCCTTGATCACATCCACGATCCATGTCTTGGAGCCGATCGCGCCGAACGGGCAGCTGTGGATACATTTTCCGCAGCGGATACATTTTTCTTCATCAATAACAGAAATTCCGTACTCATCATAGGAGATAGCGTCCACCGGACAGCTGAACTTGCACGGTCTCTGCAGATGAGCGATAGCGTTGTAAGGACAGGCGTCAGCGCACTTTCCGCACTCTTTACATTTTGACGGATCGATATGGGAACGGTGGCGTCCTGCCTCGATCGCACCGAAATTACATGCGTTGATACATGCCTTTCCGATACAGTTCTGACAGTTCTCTGTCACTGTATAACTGGAGATCGGACAGTCCTCGCATGCGGAGCTGATGACCTGGATCACATTTCCATCGTCGTTCAGTCCGGGAGCTTTCCCCTCCGCAAGACGTACACGCTGTCTGATGATCTCTCTCTCTTTATAAATACAGCAGCGGAACTGCGGCGTCGGTCCCGGGATCAGCTTCATCGGGATATCATCCTTGCGCTCTTCCAGTTCCCCGGCAAAAGCCAGCCGTGCTACTTCCTCCAGAACCGCATGTTTGATCTTGATTACATTAGCGTCTGCGTACCTCAAATCTTTTCCCTCCATGTTTCTCATTGATTCTCATTTCCCCTGATGCCATAACCTGAGATGTCTGATTTTCTCTGCCATTAATGATAACATGTTGAAAAAATTTTGCCTAGTGATTTTCTTCACAAACTTCCCGCGCCAATGTATTCTTTGAAGAACAATCCTTCCGCCTCTGTCTCCTCCTAACCATTTTCCTCTTTGCAGTCTTGTAAATAAAAGGATCCCCCTGACGCACAGTTCCACAGCCATTGCGATCCAGGCTCCGGAAAGGCCGATCCTCCCCACCAGGATCACAGATATGGTGAGCCTCACGCCCCACATACTGACCAGGTTCAGAATGCTGGGCACCAGAGAATCGCCGGCGCCTCTGAGGGCCCCGGAGGACACGATCGATGCGGCGTAAAGCGGCTCCGCAAACAGTTCGATCCGGAGCACATGAACGCCCAGCTCACGCACCTGGGGATCCGGCGTCAGAAGAGAAAAGATTACCGGACAGAGAAAGAACATCAGAACTCCGCCCGCAGTCATGACAACACACCCGAGCAGAACGGACAGATTTGCAAATTTTTTTGCCAGCTTCCTGTTTCCCGCGCCCATGCTCTGCCCCACCAGGGTCGTCGCCGCTGTGCCGATCCCATATCCGGGCATATAGCAGAGACTTTCCACGGTGACTGCAAACGAGTTGGCAGCAATGGCCACTGATCCCAGCGGCGCTATGATCCGCGTGGACGCAATCTGAGCCCCGCAAAGGGCGATGTTCTCAAATCCAATGGGAAGTCCGATCCGCAAAGCCCGGAGGAAGATCTGCTTCTCCGGTTTCCATGGCTCCCCTTTTCTCATCCTCAGTGCAGACGAGCCAAAGCAGAGCCTCCACAGCATCAGCGCGGCCGTCACAGCCTGGGCCAGAGCTGTCCCGATGGCCGCTCCCGTGACACCGAACCTGCCGATAAAAATCATGTTAAACACCACGTCTTCCCCGCACATACAGGCATTCAGTAATCCGGGAGTCTTCATATCCCCGCTGCACTGCAGCATGGAGCCTGCCATCCCGTTGAGCTGCACCGCAGGAAGGGAGACGGCATAGATAAAAAAATATCCGGACGCATCTCTCCAGATCGCCTTTTCCGCTCCCAGCCATCCGGGAAGGCGCCCGCTGATAAACACTCCCGCCGCCATCAGGGTAAAAGAGAATACCACTGCCGCCATCAGGGCGTTTTTCACTACATCGCGGGCACTCCTCTCATCTCCCGCTCCGATCCGATGGGCTGTCTGTACGGAAAATCCGACAGAGAGGGCGCTGCACAGACCGCCCAGAAGCCAGGTGCTGGTGGATACGACTCCGATGGAAGCCGATGCAGACGCTCCCAGTTCTCCCACCATTGCCGCATCAATGTACTGCATGATGATCGAAGTGATCTGGGCAAGTATAGCCGGAACGCTGAGTCTCCACACGACAGACAGCTTTTCTTTCCCTGAAAGTTCTGCATTTTTACCGATAAGCCCTGCAAGGGATTCCTCCTCTTTCTTCTCCGCCATATCCTTTTCCCGCCTTCTTTTCTCTCAGTTTCAACTTTATCATTTTCTCCGCACAGCTGCAAATACCTGATCCAAATAGAAAGATATACCTGTTTTCTATACTTTATCTCTATTTCATCTCTATCACCCGGGAGGCCCCTAAAAGGTCCACATCTCCGGGATCATGGGTCACACACAGGACTGTTTTCCCCCGGGTCCTGCTCCGGATATACTCCGCGGTAACCTTCTTTATCTTCTCATCCAGCCCTTTCAATGGCTCGTCCAGAAAAAGGATGTCCCAGTCCGCAAAGAGGGCCCGGAGAATCGCCGTCCTCTGCCGCATTCCGCCGGAATATTCCCGTACCGGCCGATCCATGCTCTCCCCCAGACCGAGGTTCTCCATTCCCGCCTCGATCAGGGAAGGATCCTTTTTCGGACAGACCAGACGGATATTGGTCTTTCCACTCAGATCATCGCAGAGTCTGTCTTCCTGAAACACTGCGCTCTTTTTCTCCGGGATTCCTTCTATAACACCTCCACCAGCCTTTTCCAGCCCCATCAGGATCCTGAGCAGCGTCGTTTTCCCGCATCCGGAAGGTCCCATGATGCAGCTCGTCTCCCCGGATGGCAGGGTCATGCTGAGGGCTTCCAGGACTCTGTGTTCTCCGTAAGCTTTTTCAAGTCCGCTGATCCTTATCATTTTTTCCATCCCATCCTCCCTGTACGTTTTGCCGCAAGATCGATCAGTTTCAGAAATACTTTCTCAAACAGAACGCTGACCGCCACAATGACAAGCGTCCACGCGAACAGATCCGGCGTGTTCAGATAGATCTTTGCATTATAAAGATTCTCTCCGATGGTATTCTCCGGCAGCCCGATGACCTCTGCGGCAATGCCTGACTTCCAGCACAGCCCCAGAGCGAGAGAGCACCCTGCCCGGAAAAAGGGAAGCACCTGGGAAGCATAGATATATCTGACTCTCAACAGGACCGGTATTTCAAACACTTCCGCCATCTCGGCAAGCCTGGGGTCCATACTCCGAATCCCGTCCCTGACATTCGTATAAATGACAGGGAACACCATGAGAAATGAAATGATCACGGAAAGATTT
>DWVT01000116.1 GCA_019120075.1 Candidatus Mediterraneibacter excrementigallinarum | reverse complement strand
CAGCTTATATGCCACCGCGGCGCCACACAGGCCCTTAAACGGATACCCGCAGTCCGCCCGGTGAGGATCCACCACAGCGTCCGCCATGGGAAGAAGGTACTCTTTTCCGTCATTTTCCTCAATATAAGACACTTCATGATGGTCCGTCACCACCACGGTAAGACCATTGTCTTTTCCATAGGCGATCTCCTCCGCGGCAGCGATCCCGTTATCACAGGTAACGATGGTATCGATGCCGTCTTCAATGGCGCGGTTGATCAGCATCCGGTTGAGCCCGTATCCGTCTTTGATCCGGTCCGGAATGTCAGTATCGACCTCCGCCCCCAGGGCGGACAGTCCCTCCTGTAAAATGTATGTGGCGTTCACGCCGTCAATATCATAGTCTCCGATAATCCGGATGGGCTTCTCTTCCCGGATCTTTTCCGCAAGGATCTCCACCGCTCTGTCCATATCTTTCATGAGCATCCCGTCATACAGATCCGCGATCGTGCCGTTGAGATAGAGATCGATCTCCCCATCCTCCACCACATCCCGGTTTCTGATCAGACGGGCGATGATCGGAGAGATATGATATTTCTCCGCGATCCCGTTAAAATCCGCTTTCTTCATGGTGATAAACCATTTTTCCATACATATGCCCCTTCCGCAGTTGCTTTTCTTCAAGATGTTGAGGGCAAAAGCCCCGGCTGCGATGCCTGCGGATTGTTCCGCGCTGCGCAATTCCACAATCTTCTTCAATATTCTATCATAAAAAAACAGTGCGGGAAAGCCCGCCCCGGATGAACTCCCCGGAGCGGGCTTTCCCGCTATAGTTTCCGCATGACCGCTTTCAGATCACTGTCTTCTCTTTCTCTTCTTTTTCTTCGGTTTCCCGCTGGCATTTCCTTTATTTGCCTTTCCGGCAGAACCGTTTCCGCTGCTGTTCTCCTCATTGCCAGAAGCAGCGCTGTCTGTCAGCGCAGGATCTTTCTTCGCCAGAGCCGCAGCCTCCGCAGCCGCGATCTCCTTCGCGCCGGCGCCCACTTTTGTCTTCATCACATACCAGAGCGCTCCGGTGATGCAGACAGAAGTATACGTACCGCAGGCGATACCTACCATCAGCGGAGCAGCAAACTCCTTGATGGAACTGACTCCGAGCACATACAGCACGACCACCATGATGAATGTAGTCAGGTTCGTATAGATACTCCTTGTCAGAGTCTGCATGATACAGTGGTTCACCAGTTCTTTCAGAGACTCTCCCTTGGCTCTTACCTTCAGTTCCTCACGGACACGGTCAAAGATGACGATGGTCGCATTGATAGAGTAACCGACGATAGTCAGCATACAGGCAATAAACGTATTTCCCACTGACACTCTGGCGATCACATAGAATGCCAGCACCACCAGAACGTCATGAACAAGGGCGATGACCGCGCTGGTAGCAAAGCGGATATCCTTGAACCGGAACCAGATGTAGAGCAGCATACAGATCGTGGCGATGACCACCGCGACGATCGCATCCACACGCATCTCGGAGCTGACGGTGGAACTGATATTCTCTGTGGTGATATCTTCCGCCGCAACACCATAATTTTCATTCATATACTGAGCGAACGCTTCACGCTCCTGAAGATCCAGAGTCTGAGACTTAAAGATAACCTGGGTGGAATCCTGGACCGTCTGTACCTGGATGTTCGGATCCCCTGTGATCTCTTCCAGATCCGGGATCATCTCGCTGTCGATCTCATCCAGCGTATATTCCTCGTTGAATGTTACATTGGTAGATGTTCCGCCCACAAAATCAAGACTGTAGTTCATGGCGCCGATGCCTCTTGCATGATTGATGCCCATGAACACGAAGCCGCTCAGACACATGATAATGGAGATCGTAAAGAAAATCTTACGTTTGCCCACAAAATCGAAAGTCCTGCGTTTCTTGAGCAGCTTGCCGTATACTTTCCTGTTCCGGATCCCCACTCCATAGAAGGAGTAGATGATCAGCCTTGTGACCACAAGTGCGGTGAACATGGATACCACGATACCCAGGGCCAGTGTCTGGGCGAATCCGCGGACGGTTCCGCTTCCCCTCAGCCACAGCACTGCCGCCGCGATCAGGGTGGTCACGTTTCCGTCGATGATAGCGGACATGGCCTTGTGGAATCCTGCCTTCAACGCAGCGTGTACAGATTTTCCGTCGGAGAGTTCCTCCTTTACGCGGGCAAAGATGATTACGTTTGCGTCCACGGCCATACCGATGCCCAGGATGATACCGGCGATACCCGGAAGGGTCAGTGTGATGTCAAACGCATTGAGCAGCACGAGGATCAGCTCGGTATAGATGATCAGGGCAAGGCTGGCTGCAAAGCCCGGGAGCAGATATACAAAGCACATAAACACGCAGACAATGACAAGTCCGATAGCCCCTGCCAGAAGGCTGGTGCTGACCGCTTCCTCGCCCAGCTGGGCCCCTACGACCTCAGAACTGATTTCTTCCAGTTCCAGGTTCAGTCCTCCGATACGGATCGTGGATGCCAGATTCTCCGCCGCCTCATAGGACTCCATTCCCGTGATCTGAGCCTGTCCGTTCTCGATCGCATCGTTAACACGCGGCACGCTGATCAGTTCGCCGTCATAATAGATCGCAATGGTTTCGCCGCTCTTCGAAGCCTCTTCCGTGGCGGACGCAAAAGCCTTTGTTCCTTCATCATTAAGGTTCAGCTCAACCGCGTACTGGGCAGCTCCCGTCGTCTGATCAGAATAAGTTCCTGCAGAAGCGCTCTCCACCTCTGTTCCGGTCAGGACAATGGAACCGTCCTCCTGAAGCTCGTCGATGGTCTTCGTCAGTTCATAACCTGTTCCCTCTGAATTCACAGTGTAGTTTGCATTTCCCTCGCTGTCATTCTGACGGATGAAATACAGGTTTCCCGGCTGTCCCAGCTCCTCCAGGATCTGGTTCGCGTCCTGGACTCCCGGTATCTCGATGCTGATCCGGTTATCTCCCTGCTGGTAAGCCTGTGCCTCTGTACTGTACTCCTCCACTCGCCTCTGGAGCTTATAGACCGTATCATCCATATCTTCCTGAGACGGGTTGTCATCCTTTGCCTGGTAGGTAATGCTCACACCACCCTCCAGGTCAAGTCCGAGGTGAATGTTCCTTGCCGATCCCATTCCCTTCGAGTTCAGGCCGAAGATACTGGTCACTCCGAGGAGAACGATGACAGCGGCGACAAGGATCAGACTTAAGATTCCTCTGCTCTTTTTCATGTCAAACATTCCTTTCTGTTTACTGGTCTGCCAAAGCAGCCTTTATCATGATCGCGCATTCCACTCTCTTTCTCTCCATCTCACAGCTCACCTCATAAGTGTCGTTGATGGTGTGGTGGAATTTGTAAGAGTTCGCCATGCATCCTCCGCTGCAGTAAAATCTGGCAAAGCACTTCCGGCAGCTCTCTTTTGAGTACACGCTGCATCCCCGGAACTCTTCCGCAATCTCCGGTTTCGTGATCCCCTCATCTACATTTCCCATGAGAAACTCTTCCTGTCCCACAAACTGATGACAGGGATACAGGTCTCCCCATGGCGTCACGGCGAGATACTCGGTCCCGGATCCGCATCCCGACAGTCTCTTCGACACGCACGGGCCGCCCTCCAGATCGATCATGAAGTGGAAGAATGTAAATCCTCTCCCGCTCTTCTCCCGCTCTACCATATATTTTGCAAGTTTGTCATATTCTTCAAAGATCACCGGCAGGTCTTCCTTCCGGATCGCATACGGGTCCGTATCCTCCCCTACCACCGGCTCGATGGATATCTGTTCGAATCCAAGATCCGCAAAATGCTTCACATCCTCGGAGAAATCCAGGTTTTCCCGGGTAAATGTACCCCGTATGTAATATTTCTGCTGGTTCCTGCTCTCGGCAAGCTTCTGGAATTTGGGCACGATCAGATCGTAACTTCCCTTTCCGTTCCGGAAGGGGCGCATCCTGTCATTGACTTCTTTCCTGCCGTCCAGGCTGAGGACTACATTGTCCATCTCACGGTTCACAAACTCCTGTACCTCATCGTTCAGAAGAACACCGTTGGTGGTCAGTGTGAAACGGAAATGCTTGTCATGGAGCTTCTCCTGCTCCCGACCGTACGCCACCAGATCCTTTACTACCTGCCAGTTCATAAGCGGCTCGCCTCCGAAGAAATCCACTTCCAGGTTTCTCCGGTTTCCCGAATTCGCGATCAGGAAATCCAGAGCCTTCTTTCCCACTTCAAAGGACATCAGCGCCCTTCTGCCGTGGTATTCTCCCTCCTCTGCAAAGCAGTACTTACATGCCAGATTGCAGTCGTGGGCGATGTGCAGGCAGAGCGCCTTCACAACAGTCTTTCTCTGCTTTACCACATCGATAAAGTCTTCATAGACATCCTTTGTGAACAGTCTTCCCTGTTCCGCAAGTTCCGTCACCGCCTCCAGGATATCATCCAGATCCTCCTGAGGGTATTTTTCACCGAGTTTTTCCTTTAAGTATGCAGCCGTCTCCGGACTCTTCAGTGTTTCCGGCGTGTGCTCCTCATTCTGCTCTGCAAGCACGCCGATCACGTCATATGCTTCCTGATCCACAACATGGACAGCGCCGCTGTTCACATCGAGGACGATATTATATCCGTTGTTCTGGTACTGATGTATCACCAGAAATACCTCTCTTTCATCTGTTTTTTACGGACAAGCGTAAGGCAGCGGCTTTTGACCGCTGCCCTCATCATTGTTCTTTTTTCAAGCGGAAAGAAATCTCTTATTTCTTCTGCTCACACGTCTGATTTCCTACAGTGCAGGATGTTTTACATGCAGACTGGCATGATGTCTGGCACTCGCCGCATCCGCCTCTTTTCACTGTATTGTTCAGTGTCTGTGTATTCAATGTCTTGATGTGTTTCATGTCCTACCCTCCTGTTCTTTCGTGCTTCTCGCACATCTGCTCGTAACATTATAGCACAGGAACTCAGGTTTTGAAACCCTTTTTTTATGAAACCATCCCGCCAAGCATCCCGCCGCCGGCACACAGCAGAAGAGTCGTCGCCATACTGCCCGCCCCGGACTGGATCGAATGATAGATCCCGAAAGAGATCAGGATCAGAAGCGCAAAATAGATCACTCCCGCGATCAGCCCCCACAGAAACCTTCTCGTTCCGGACAGTTTTCCCATGACGAATCCTCCTGCAAAAGTCGAGATCACATAGATCAGGATAATTCCTGCATTTACATTCTCCTCGCTCAGCCCCAGCTTATAGAGCAGCAGTGCCAGAACCAGCAGCAGTATCCCTGTGATGATATACGCACACAGAAGCGCTTTCAGCAGATCCGCCGCTTTTCTCTGCACCCCTGTCACCGCGCCCGCTTTTTTCTCCATATCATGTCCCTCCTGACCTCTCAGCTTTCTTCTGAATATATTCTATGAGCCGGTCTGGAAATTTATGACAGAAACGGAAAAGAAAAAATTTCCCCTCAGACGATCACGCCCGGCCGTTTCCGCCGCCCGAGGTGAACAGGCTTTACGATGCCATCTGTCTTCCCAGAAAATCCGCGGCGCTCTGGGCCACCTTCTGCTCCAGTTCGCCGAACTTTTTCTTCTCGTCCCGGTTCAGAAGGATCACAGATCCGATCACATCCCCCTCGCTGATGATGGGGCAGACCGCCTCATCGAGATACGCTCCCATATCCGCTGTGACCCTGATATAGGCGGAATCCCCCGCCTTTGCCAGGAGCTGCCCTCTTTCCTGGAGCAGTTTTTCCGTCTCTCTTGTGATAAACTGATCCTGCAGGTCTTTTTTTCCCGCTCCCGAGGCAGACACCACCTGGTCCATATCCGTGATGCACACTGTACACCCCAGCGTCTGGGAAAGACTTTCCGCATACAGCCTTGCAAGAGTTCCCAGCTCCCCGATGGGCGAATACTTTTTCAGTATGATCTCACCTTCCCGGTCTGTAAATATCTCCAGGGGATCGCCTTCCCGGATCCGGAGCGTTCTTCTGATCTCTTTCGGGATGACGACACGCCCCAGGTCGTCGATCCTCCTTACTATTCCTGTCGCTTTCATATAAAAATTCCTCCGTCTTACAAGATTCTGCATTCTTACTTTTTCTGTCATTAAATGTAGTATCTGTAAAACGGAGGAAACTATACTGTCAATTCTTTTTTGATTCTTCTATCCCCTTTCGGACACAGGGTGCAGTTTTTCCAAAATATCCGTCTACTCCACATCCTGGAGAGCCGCAAAATCTTCCTCTCCGGTGCGGACCTTCACGACTTTCGTCACATTATACACAAAGATCTTTCCGTCTCCGATGTGTCCTGTATACAGCGCTTTCTTCGCAGCTTCGATGACAGAATCCACCGAGATCTTGCTGACCACGACTTCTACTTTCACCTTCGGGAGAAGATTTGCGTCAAGTTCAACGCCGCGGTATTTCTCGCCTGCTCCTTTCTGGATGCCGCAGCCCATGACCTGTGTCATGGTGATTCCGGTCACTCCCAGATCATTAAGCGCGTTTTTCAAAGCATCGAATTTCGCCAGTCTGCAGATAATGCTCACCTTATGCATTCCTGTATCATAAACTCCATCCACCACAGTCTGTTTCTTCGTCACCTTGACAGCCGCATTGATCTGGCTTTCTGATGCCTTGCTGTAATCATCCTCTCCAAGATCCGTATTTTCATTCACATCCATATCCATCCCTGTCATATCGTTGATGGCAAATCCGGAATATGCAGATGCAAGACCATGCTCATGGATATCAAGACCGTCGATCTCAACCTGAGCCGGCACCCGGAGCCCTACTGTCTTGTCAATGATCTTAAATACAATGAACATTACAATAAGCACATATGCCGCCACAGAGACAATGCCGAGCGCCTGAATGCCGAGCTGTCTGACTCCGCCGCCGTAGAACAGTCCTGCCGCAACACCGTCACCGCCGTTGCTGAAAAGTCCCACTGCAAGAGTACCCCAGATTCCGTTGACCATATGCACGGAAACCGCGCCCACCGGGTCATCGATCTTCGCCACATTGTCGAAGAATTCTACGGACTGCACCACCAGGAAGCCTGCGATAAGTCCGATGAAGAAAGCGCCCACAGGTGTGACACAGTCGCAGGGCGCTGTGATCGCCACCAGACCTGCCAGAGCCGCGTTGAATGTGATCGAGACATCCGGCTTTCCATAGCGCACCCATGTGAAGATCATGCCCACAACCGTCGCCACAGCTGCAGCAAGGTTCGTGTTAAACATGACCAGAGACGCCAGTTCCATATCTGCATCCGCCGTCATGGCAACAGTAGAACCTCCGTTGAACCCGAACCAGCAGAACCAGAGTATGAAAACTCCCAGAGCCATTGCCGTGATATTATGTCCCGGGATCGCTCTTGCCTTTCCGTCCTTGTCATATTTGCCGATACGGGGGCCAAGCATTGCCGCGCCGAGGCAGGCGATCAGGCCTCCTACCATATGTACGCAGGTTGAGCCGGCAAAATCATGGAAGTTCAGCGTGGAAAGCCAGCCGCCGCCCCAGATCCAGTGACCGGAGATCGGATATACCACAAGGCTGATCACCGCACTGTAAATGCAGTAAGCCTTAAAATTCGTACGCTCTGCCATGGAACCTGACACGATCGTCGCCGCTGTCGCACAGAACACCGTCTGGAAAATCGCGTAGCACCAGGTCGGAAGAGTTCCGAAATCATAACTTCCGCGGATCAGCGGATCCAGTCCTCCGATCAGAGGTCCGCTCCCCGCAAACATGATCCCGAATCCCACCAGCCAGTAGCACGGTGTTCCGATACAGAAATCCATCATGTTTTTCATAAGGATATTCCCCCTATCCTCCGCGATACCACGGGCAGCTCACAGCAAAGCTATTCGCTGTCCGTTGCCCTGCAAATACCTGCTCGTCCAAGCACGGCAGCCGCTTGCAGGGCTTATCGCACAAAAAAAGTGCATCCCGGAGGCCGAAGCTTCCGATAATGCACACCTTTGTACCGGTTCAGGTATTTTTATGGTAAAAGTAAAGGCGCTTTGGAATCTGTTCCAAAGCGCCTTCGCTTTTATGATGTTACTGTACTCTTTCAGATTTTATTTGTCAAGGTCAAGTTAAGATTTCGCTAAGATTTGTGATTTTCTTTTCTTTACCCTGCTTTTCCTGATTTTTCTCTGTTTTTCACAAAACAGAACTGTTAATCCATCTCCCTGTATTCCTGAGCGATATTGAGCACATGGTCACCGATTCGCTCAAAATCCGTAAGGATTTCAGAGAAGACGATTCCGCTCTGAGGCTTGCACTTTCCTTTTTTCAGCCTCTGCATCTGTTTCTTGAAATACTTGTCACGCATGTTGTCCGTCTTCTGCTCCAGGGCGACTGCCTGAGTGAGCACTTCCGCCACATTGCCTGAATCCACGTCCTTTACATTATTCAGGGAAGCGATGCACTGTTTCTTCATCTCTTCCAGTTCTTCCAGTACATTGTCAGAGAACTTCAGATCCCATTTCTTCATATCGTCGGCATATTCCACGATGTTCACCGCATGATCTCCGATCCTCTCCAGATTGCTTATGATCGCATAATATCCGTTGATCTTTCTGGAGTCATCTGAGGACATCTCGCTGGCCATCAGGGAGACAACGTATTCCGAGATTCCCTTATTCAGATAGTCGATGTACTCTTCCCTCTCTTCCACTTTCTTGTGAGACTTGTCGTCATATTTGATAAGAGTGTCAAATGCGTCCCCGATGTTCTTCATGACCATCTCCTGCATCCGGCCCACTTCTTCCCGCACCTGAGTCACAGCCACAGCGCTGTTACCGATGGCATAGGAAGACTCAAATGGACGGATATACTTGAGGCGCAGATCCTCATCATCTTCTTTTTTGCTGTCCGGAAGGATCTTCACGGCGATATCCGCCATCTGCGTTCCGAACGGAAGAAGGATCAGTGTTGTTACTATATTAAATATAGTATGCGCATTTGCTATCTGCGCCACCGGATCTCCCGGTGTGATGGACTCAATCAGATGTACATACGGCGTAGTCATACAGACGATCGTAAAGATGATCGTACCTATGATATTGAACATCAGATGGATGATCGTCGTTCTCTTGGCATTGACTTTCATGCCGATGGAAGCGAGGACCGCTGTGATACAGGTTCCGATATTCTGTCCGAACAGCACATAAACCGCACTGGACAGCGGGACCATTCCCGTCGCCGCAAGAGCCTGAAGAATACCCACGGATGCCGAGGAAGACTGAATGATCGCAGTAAACACCGCACCTACCAGGATTCCGATCAGCGGATTGCTGAACTTGGTCATCAGATTGATGAATGCTTCCGACTCCTGAAGGGGCTCCATCGCTGCGCCCATCATATCCATTCCCATAAAGAGGATACCCAGTCCTGCAAAGATACTGCTGATATGATGTACCTTCTCATTTTTGACGAACATCATCACCGCCACGCCTATGATCGCGAAGAGCGGAGCGATCGCTCCGATATCCAGGGCGATCAGCTGACCTGTAATAGTCGTACCGATGTTGGCGCCCATGATGATCCATACCGCCTGTTTCAGCGTCATAAGTCCGGAATTCACGAAACCTACTACCATGACCGTGGTCGCGGAGGAGGACTGGATCACCGCCGTGATCGCAGCTCCGACAAGGACGCCTTTTATGCGGTTTGAAGTGAGTTTCTCAAGGATCGATTTCATCTTGTTTCCGGCGGCTGCTTCCAACCCATTGCTCATCATCTGCATTCCATAGAGGAACAGAGCAAGACCGCCAAACAAAGAAAGGACGTCTGTTATACCCATTTCTCTTTTCTCCTTTAGTGAAAACTATATTTACTTTTTAACCCGCGCGTTTTTACGCGCTATTATTAAACTAGCATGTACTCATCAGGCATGTCAATCAAATTTTACATTTTCTTTATATTTTGTTTACTTCATTTTTACTCGTTTTTAACCTTTGCATCCGGTATTGAAAACCTCACTTTATTCTGCTAAAATCTTAAACATGGGCATAAGTTCAGAAAAGGAGTGGGAATATCCATGAGTTTAACAATACCGATCGAGACTTCTGCGAGACATATCCATATCACAGAAAAAGATTTCGAAACCCTGTTTGGTCCCGGCACAAAGCCGACCTTTGCCAAAGAACTGAGCCAGCCCGGACAGTACGCCTGTAAGGAGCGTCTCACCGTGGTCGGTCCCAAAGGCCGGTTTGAAAAAGTAGTCATCCTCGGCCCGTGCCGGAATGAGACGCAGGTAGAGATTTCCGTGACAGACGCAAGACGTCTCGGGATCAAGAGCGTGATCCGACAGTCAGGAGATCTGGAAGGAACTCCCGGCTGCACCCTGATCGGGCCAAAGGGGAAAATAGAACTGGACAAGGGAGTCATTGTGGCCAAACGCCATATCCATATGACACCGGTCGACGCGCTCCGGGCTCACGTAAAAGACAATGATATCGTCTTTGTCATCACCACAAGCTATGAGCGTTCCCTGATCTTTTCCGACGTGGTAGTCCGGGTCAGCCCTTCCTATTCCCTTGCCATGCATGTGGATACGGACGAGGCGAACGCTTTTGCAAACGAAGACAACCCTACCGGCGTGATCCTGAAACTGTTTGACGGACACACCTACAACCTGCAGGCCTGGGCAGAAGAACTCCGGGCAGGCATACACCGGTAAAAAATGTTCCATACTATATAAATATCAGGAGGTATACAGTCATGAGTAAGATCGATGAAGTAAGAAGCGCTATGGTAGCCGCAATGAAAGCCGGCAACAAGGAGAGAAAGGCCGCACTTTCCTTTCTGCTCTCCTCTCTCAAAAACAAAGCCATTGACAAACGAACTGATCTGACCGAAGAAGAAGAGAATCAGGTCGTATTAAAGGAGATCAAGCAGTTAAAGGAAACTATTGAGATGACCCCGGAAAACCGCGCGGATCTTCTGGAGGAGGCATACAAAAGACTGGCCGTGCTGGAGGAGTACGCACCGAAGATGATGTCAGAGGACGAGATCAAAGCAGTGATCAGTGAAGTTCTGGCCGAACTCGGCATCGAAAAACCTGCCGCGAAAGACAAAGGACGGATCATGAAAGTGCTCATGCCGAAGGTCAAGGGAAAAGCAGACGGAAAGCTTGTCAACGACCTTCTGGCCGGATTCATGCAGTAAAGAGGTTTCGTTCTGATGTTTATACTGATCTTTGAGCAGCTTGTGAAGATGTTCTTCATCATGCTGCTCGCATTTATCTGTTACAAAATAAAGCTGGTTGATCAGAACGGCAACCGCTCTTTATCCAATCTGCTTCTTATGGTGGTCAATCCCCTTCTCATTATCACAGTCTACCAGGGCACAGAATATGATCCGGATATGGTAAGAGGGCTTCTGCTTGCGTTTGCCGCAGCGTTTCTTACCCATATCCTGGGGATCGTTGTTTCCACCGCGCTGATCCGTCCCTCATCCGGAACGGACTACAGCATTGAGCGTTTCAACAGTATGTATTCCAACTGCGGTTTCATCGGGATTCCGCTGATCAACAGTGTCTTTGGCGGCAACGGCGTATTTTATATCACGGCATACATGGTGGCGTTCAATCTTTTTTCCTGGACACACGGAGTTATCCTCATGGAGAAAAAATGTTCACTCAAGAACATGAAGGAGGGTGTCCTCTCCCCCATGTTCCTCTCTACGATTGCGGCTGTTGTGCTGTTTTTCCTGGGGATCCGTATTCCTTCTGTGGTGCTTGATTCCATGAATTATGTTGCAGACATGAACACCCCTCTTGCCATGATGGTGGCCGGTTTCTCCGTTGCTCAGGCAGATCTCGGAAAGATGCTGCGCAATACGAGGATCTATTTTGTCTCCTTTATCAAACTGATCCTGATCCCGCTCCTTGTGATCGGAGTGCTGAAACTGATGGCGCTGCCCGATGCAGTCGCTGTCACGGTCCTGATCGGAGCCGCCTGCCCGGCCGCCACGACAGGCACTATGATGGCGATCCGGTATCGGCAGAACTACACCTACTCCTCCGAGCTTTTTGCCATGACGACCGTCCTTTCTGTCGTCACCATTCCGGCTGTCATATTTCTCTCGGAGATCATACTGTAGCGATTCCGGGCAGCCGGAGTCATAAACTCAAGGCATATTATTATCAGGGAAGTGAGAACCGATTATGAAAATACTGATCTTATCATGCAATACAGGCGAGGGACATAACTCGGCGGGCAAGGCTCTGATGGAGTACGCCCGGTCTCAGGGCGACGAAGCCGAGCTGGTAGATATCATGAGTCTGGCAGGAGAACGTATTTCCCGGCTGGTTGGCGGCGGATACGTCTCCGTCGTCAAACATACTCCGGCTTTCTTCTCCCTTCTGTACCGGATCGGCGGACTTGTCAGCTCAAGCAGACGAAAATCCCCGGTCTACTATGCAAATACTCTTCTCGCCGAAAGGCTGAAAAAATACCTGGACGAGAACCCCTGCGATGTGATCGTGACCCCCCATCTTTTTCCGGCGGAGACGATAACTTATATGAAAAAGAAGAAGATGCTCGCCCAGAAGGTGGTTGCAATCGGAACCGATTATACCTGCATCCCGTTCTGGGAGGAGACAGACTGTGATTACTATGTCATCCCCCACGCCTCTCTGGCCGGTGAATTCACAGAAAAAGGGATTCCCGGAGAGAAGCTCCTCCCCTATGGCATCCCCGTAAAACCCGCTTTTTCAAAACCGGGAAAGAAATCCGCAGCCAGATCGATCTGCCGGATTCCTGAGGATGCAAAGGTTTATCTCATCATGAGCGGCAGCATGGGGTTCGGAAAGGTAAATCTTCTGGTCGCCCAGCTTCTCACAAAGCTTGCTTCCGATGAGTATATCATTGTAATCTGCGGAAATAATCGACGTCTGAGAAAGATCATGCACACCGCCTTTGGCCGGCATCCGCAGATCCGCATCCTGGGATACACAGAACATATTTCCGCCTACATGGATGCCTGCGACGTGATCTTCACCAAACCCGGAGGACTGACCAGTACCGAAGCCGCTGTCAAAGGCATCCCGATCATCCACACAAAACCAATCCCCGGATGTGAAGAGAAAAATCTCGCGTTCTTTACCGAACACGGCATGTCTGTCACAGGGCGCAGTCTGAACGAACTGATCCGCTGCGGTCAGTCGCTCCTCCACGACAGGAAACGTCAGGATGAGATGAGGCGGAAACAGCGCGAAACACTGCCAGAGGATGCCGCGGCAAACATCTGGCGTTTTCTGAGGAAACTGAGCGGAGAAACCGTTTCGCCGGATGTTTCCCAAAGTACAAAAGACTGATCAGAAAAGATTTTCAGAAAGAAGGAGTATCATGCAGCAATATTATTTCTTTATCCTTCTGGGATATCTGTCGGGCAGCATACTTTTCGCCAGACTGATCCCGAAGTATTTGTACGGCATTGATATCTGCGAGGTGAGCGATGACGGTAATCCCGGCACATTCAACGCTTTCCGCCACGCCGGTGTGCGGGCAGGGATCCTGATCCTCTGTCTGGAACTTGCGAAGGGATTTTTTCCCGTACATTTTGCCCTGAGGATACTGAACCCGGCAAACCATCTGTTTGCATTTGTTCTGGCAGCTCCGGTCATCGGTCATGCTTTCCCGTTTCTTCACCCCAGAGAAGGAGGAAAGTCAATTGCCGTTTCATTCGGATGTCTCCTGGGACTTTACCCTCACCTTCAGCCGGTGATCACCCTTGTTGTATTTTATCTGCTTTTTTCACTGGTCATCATCATTGAGCCTCATATGGCGCGGAGCATCGTGACCTATGTTTGCCTGAGCGCAGCAGCGTTTCACAGTTTTGAGCCCCGCTCCGTGGTATTCGGCACTCTGATCCTGTCGGCAGTGGTGATCATCCGTCATGTCACAAAAGCGGAAAAAACAGAAAGAGAACCGGTCAGCATCCGCCTTCCCAGGCGCAACCGCTGACCGGTTCTTACCGTCTTATACAGTTTTCTCTGTACAGATGAGGGACTATCGGTCCCGCTCATCCCATTTCCTGTAGATCGCTTCCAGCGCATCGACTGTCCCGTCAATCCCCAGAAGACTTACATTGAACATCATGCTGTTTGCCTCAATGCTGCCCCATTCTCTGCCTGTCCTCGACTCATAGTAAACCCGGCGTTCCCGGTCTGTCTTTTTGATCCGGTCGATGGCCTTCTTCTCATCCAGGTTATAGAGCTTCATGATCCTGCGGATCCGGTCTTCTTTGTATGCGTAGATAAAGGCGTTGATGCAGTTGGAATAGTCCCCCAGCACATAGTCTGCACACCGTCCGACAAAGATTCCCGGCCCCTGATCAGCCAGTTTCCGTATGATCGCCGACTGTCTCTCATACACTCTGTCCGTAAGTGGTCTTCCCGATTCATCGCTTGTCACAAATGCACGGTATTCCACGCTTCCCGCCGCATAAGCTGACAGAAATCTTCCCAGCACGGTCTCATCCACTCTCGTTGCATCTTCGTTGCTGATCCTCAGTTCCTGCGCTGCCATATGGATCAGGTTGTGGTCGTAAAGCGGAATATCCAGTCTCTCTGAGAGACGGTTTCCCACCTCATGTCCGCCGCTGCCAAACTGTCTTCCAATGGTAATGATCGTATGGTTCATCATAGCTGCCACTCCTCTCTGCGAACCCCCGCATTTTTATGCAATCATTATACTGCGCGCGCAGAAAAGGAAGCGCCGCGCCGCGGCATTTACTTTTCAAGCCGTAGATTGCCGGTATAATCCCCGCGTTGCGGGGCGAAGCGATTTTATCGCTTCGGATTGCATTTCATGCAATCATTATACCATCATTCACACCAAAATGGACAGAAAATCACGGCTTTTTCACTTCTTTTTACTGACTATTCTGAAATATTCTCCAGACGTCACCAGATACATCACGATATAAAATGCGGCGAAGATCAGATAACACGCGGCCGTCACTGTGATCAGGAATTTCTGATCCGTTACACTCAGGATCGTCACCATTTTTGAGATCATGGGAAATGCGAACGCCGTGTGGATTCCTGATACGACCAGAGGCAGGAAAAATACGGTCAGCACCTGAGAGTTGATACTCTGCTTAACCTCTCTCCTTGTCATCCCGACTTTCATAAGGATGTCAAACCTGTCCTGATCCTCATAGCCTTCCGAGATCTGCTTGTAATACATGATCAGCACTGTGCCAAAGAGGAATACAATTCCCAGCAGTAATCCCAGGAAGAAGAGGCCTCCATTCAGCCCGTAAAACCCGGCTCTTTCAATTTCTCTGCACTCCACGCTTGCCGGCGGATAGGGGTTCTCTCCTCCGCCCTGCGGATCATCCGTCAAAGCTCTGATCTCCCCGCTGATCTGGATCTGCTCCTCTGTTCCACAATCCAGGTCAAACCCGTAGCATGTCTGCACATTTGACATGTTGTCGCCGTAGATTTCTGCCTCCCCCTTCTCAATCTGCCGGACCACGGATTCATCTTTTACGATCAGAAACACACCGGAAGAAACATTCGCCACATCTCCTCCCACGGAGATAAAGTCGTCAAGTTTCTCCTTCACCTTCCATGTCCCGCAGTTCTCCAGAGAAAGCGTGTCATATTCATAGGTCATCTTCGTCGTATACAGGAGCGCTTCCCCGTCTGCCAGCGTCTCTTCCTTTCCCATCAGCCGATTGTAATCCGACAACGGAAAAATGTACATCTGCCGGATATCCTGGAGCAGATCCACGGCTCCGGTCTGGAACGCCTCTCCTGAATCAAAATAAAACATATCCCCCGCCTGGAACGCCGCCACACTCAGCATTGTATACTGTATCACATTCTCCATGGAGACATCATGTTTCTCAACGATACCGTCGATCTCATCAAACATTCCTTCCAGGCTCTCTCCCTCTCCGGGGTACGCGTTTATTATGATATCCCTGGGGTATCTCATATGCAGGCCTTCCTCCGTCCCCAGGAACAGACAGGAAGTGGACGACACCGTGACCAGGACCATGGTAGAAAGGATGCAGATGGATGCAAGCCCCGCTCCGTTCCGCTTCATCCGGTAGACCATGGAAGAAAGAGAGACGAAATGCTTCGTCTTATAATAGTAAGACTTCTTTTTCTGAAGTGCCCTGCAAAGCGTCACTGACCCGGCTATAAAAAGAAGATAAGTCGCTGCTATCACCAGGATCACAGCCCCGAAAAACATTGCGATCGCGGTGACCGGGTCGTCAATAGTGACCGCGATCCTGTATGCGTAGATCAGAGCCGCCAGACCCAGCAGTGCCAGAATCCAGTTTGCCTTCGGCGGTTTCTCTCCTACATTCTCGCTTCGCAGCATCTCCACCGGCCGGGATCGCAGGATCGCAACGATCATCCGCAGCATGACCAGGATAAAGATTCCTGCAAACAAAATTCCCGTATTCAGAAGGCCGCCCCAATCTACTGTAAAACTGAAATCTGCCATACCGCCAAGGATCCTCGCCGCAACCAGCTCCACCGCTTTCGACAGGAGTATGCCCAGGGCCAGACCGAACACCAGGGAGACTGCCGCAGTCATCACATTCTCCCAGAAGAGAATCTTTACAAGGTTCCGTTTGCCCATTCCCAGTATATTGTACAGTCCGAATTCTTTCTGTCGTCTCCGGATCAGGAACGAGTTGGTATAATATAGAAAGATCAGGGAAAAGACACCGATCACCGCCACGCCAAATCCCAGGATACTCTGCAGTGTATCCGCTCCCGGCACCGACTCAAACTCCTTGCTCCTGCAGAGGAACAGTACGATATAATACATCATGACCATACAGATGCAGGTCAGGATATAGGGATAATAAAGTTTCTTGTTTTTTAAAATGCCTGTTCTGGCAAGTCTGATATAAAGCCCTCTCTTCATCGTCTCTCACCACCTGTCGCTGCCATGGTCAGAGTGTCTGATATCCGCTGATAGAACTGTTCGTCCGTCATATTCCCTCTGTACAGCTGATGGAACACCTCTCCGTCTTTGATAAACAGCACTCTTCCTGCCCGGCTCGCCGCTTTCACGGAATGCGTCACCATGAGGATGGTCTGTCCCTTCTGATTGATCTTCGCAAAGAGAGCAAGCAGTTCATCTGTGGAGCGGGAGTCCAAAGCTCCCGTAGGCTCATCGGCAAGCAGGATCCGGGGATCCGTGATGAGCGCCCGCGCTGCAGCTGCTCTCTGCTTCTGCCCTCCGGACACTTCATAGGGGTACTTCTCCAGCAGGCTTTCGATGCCCAGCTCTCTTGCGATGGGCTGAAGTTTCCGCGGCATATCCTTATAGGGAAGACCTTTCAGAACCAGAGGAAGAAGGATATTGTCCTTCAGGTTAAAGGTGTCAAGCAGGTTGAACTCCTGAAACACAAAGCCCAGATTGTCCCTGCGGAACTCCGAGATATCCTTATCCTTTACCGATGACAGCGGCTTCCCGTCCAGATAGACCTCCCCTTCTGTCGGCTTATCCAGCGCAGCCATGATATTGAGAAGCGTGGTCTTTCCTGATCCGCTTTCTCCCATGATCGCCACATACTCTCCTTCCTCCACTGAGAAGGACACTCTGGAGAGCGCCTGCACCTGATTTCCTCCAAACCGGGGTCTGTATATCTTTTTCAGATTTTTTACTTCCAACACAGTCATTGTCCATGACCTCCTTTTTTGTTTCTGGAATCAGTATAGCAAAGCGGCCGGAATGCCGACATCGAATCCTGTGACATTCCGACCGTCTCATGTGACAATTTTGTAATATCCTCTCACTCCGCCTGATACGGATAAGAATCCAGATCTATTGTGAAGCTGCTTCCCCTTCCCGGCTCTGATTCCACCGTAAGCTTATGTCCCAGACGCTCCGCAGCCATCCGGCAGAGATACAGCCCGATCCCCGTCGACTTCTTATCCAGACGTCCGTTATATCCCGTATACCCCTTCTCGAAGATCCGGGGAAGATCCTCCGGCGCGATACCTATCCCGGTATCTGTGACTGTCAGCCTTTTCCGGTCATCCACACGGATCGTCACGCTTCCCTCCGCCGTATACTTGATTGCATTTGACAGAAGCTGCTCTATGATAAAGGAAAGCCATTTCTCATCAGTCAGTACCGACACTTCCGTCCCCTCATAGACAAGCCGGATCTTTTTCCTGATAAACTGCCCCGCGTATTTGCGCACCGCCCTGCGGATAATGCCGTCCAGCTCATATTCCTGAATGACCAGATCCGAAGTCCCGCTGCCCAGTCTTGCATAGCTGAGCGCCATATCCGCATACTGCTCCACCCGGAACAGTTCTCCCCTCAGCTCTCTGTTCGCCGCAGTATCCTCCTGCTGCAGAAGCACATTCATCACTGCGATCGGCGCCTTGATCTGATGGACCCACATGGCATAATAGTCCTCCATGTCTTTCCGGCTCTCCGCCTGATATTCCCTTTCTCTACGGAGTTTTTCCTGCATATTCAGAAGGATTTCCTGATAGTCCTCCTCTGTCCGGCTCTCCGGCTCAGGCAGGCTGTCCCTGTCCAGATTCTCCGCCTCACGGAGAAGTTCCAGTTCCCTGTGCTTCTTTCTCTCCTTATGCAGCTCCCGGAGAAAAAATCCCGCTGTGACCGCCGCGCAAAGGACCAGCGGGTACCAGATCACCCGCAGATCAATGCCGTACAGCGCAAAGACAGCGGCGAAGACCGCTGTGCAGAGAACGCCCCAGAGCAAGATAACTCTGCGGCTTCCGATAAATCTCAATATACTACTCTTCATTCTGCCTCCAGCACCACCTTAGGGTCCTCAGGATTTCTCAATAATATATCCCTCGCCCACTTTCGTCGTGATAAAATCCTTCAGTCCTGCGTTTTCCAGTTTTTTCCTGAGCCGTGCGATGTTGACAGTCAGGGTATTCTCCTCAATATAGTCATCCGTCTCCCAGAGCTTTGTCATGAGCGTCTCGCGGCTGACCAGACGCCCCTTGTTCTCCATCAGAGTCTGAAGGATCCGAAACTCATTCTTTGTGAGACTGATCTTTTTCCCTTCGTAGGTCAGACAGGTATCGTACAGATTCAGCATGGCTCCTCTGTGTTCCAGGACCGGTACTTTTCCCGACATATCGTAAGTTCTCCGAAGTACCGCCTGGGTCTTTGCAGTCAGCACTCCCAGGTCAAACGGCTTAGCGATAAAATCGTCTCCGCCCATATTTACTGCCATGATGATATTCATATTATCCGCTGCAGACGAGATAAATATGACCGGGACATCAGATACCTTTCTGATCTCGCTGCACCAGTGATATCCATTATAAAAGGGAAGGGTGATATCCATCAGCACCAGATGCGGGTCGTACTCCGCAAAAATTTTCATCACATTGCGGAAATCCTGTACATACTCCGCCTCATTTCCCCACGCGGTCATCTCTTTTTGTATCGCCTGCGCCATGGTCAGGTCATCTTCTATGATCAGGATCTTGTACATGTTCTTCTCCTCTCAGACTGTCTCCGGTGAGATCACTCTCTGGATATGGATCGCCAGAAATCCGATTTCTTCCTTTCCCACAGGTTTTTTCAGTTCCTTTTCCATGAACCGGCAGACACTGCGGGCCGCCTCTCCGGTCTTCGGATAATTGGAAAATATAAAATCATTGAAGTCCACATTCGTGGATTCCCCCCGCCTGGTGCGGGCGATCATATAGTAAAGATGGCTCATCAGCCGGGTATAAGCAAGAGAATCTCTTGGCATCTTCTGCCCGAAAGCCTCCTCGATCATCTCGATTCCCTCGTTGATGATCCGGGTCGTATCAAGCGTCACGGACACCTGCTCGTCGGAAAGACCTGCATGGATGTGAAGCGTAATAAATCCCACTTCATCGTCACTGATCTCGCATCCGGTCATTTCCCGGATGATCTCCCTGCCCTTCTGCGCCACCGCATATTCCTGTGAGAACAGAACGCGGATATCCGGGGTGAACGGATTCGGCATCTGCCGGTTCTCCTTCACCCGCTTTGCAGCAAGCGCGATATGATCTGCCATGGGAAGCAGGATCTCGTGATCGATCTCGTGAAACTCCTTTTCCGCCTCCTCAATGATACGCCCCGCCACTTCAATGAATTCCGGGCGGATCCCGTTAACGACTTTCAGGACAGACTGATCCTTCCGTCTGGTGACAAGGGAATACACCTTGGCGCCCCTGATCTCCGCCACCTTCTCCGTCGGTCTTTTCCCGAATCCGACTCCGGTGCCGAGAAAGATGAGTTCCTTTCTTTTCTGCTCGTCATATACCAGCAGACCATTATTATTCAAAACTTTGATGATCCGATACATACAGTTCTTCCCCCGGTCTCTCCATTTTCTTCATCCGTCACAATGCAGGCGAAGCCCCGGCTCTTTCGCCCGGGCTCCGCCTGACATATATTAAAAGCTTACGATCTCCGCGGTCTCATCCAGTGCCGAAACTTTCCCCGGCTTTCTTAGACGGATCTCTTCGCCTTCCTGAAGACTGGTGAACACGATGATGCACTCATCTGACTTCGCGTGTTCCTTAATATATTTTATATCAAACCCTATGAGCTTGTCACCCTTTTTTACCTGATCTCCGTCTTTTACGAAAGCTTCAAAGCCTTCCCCATTCAGATTCACAGTATCCACACCGATATGGATCAGGTACTCTGTCCCGTCAGTACTCCTAAGTCCCACTGCATGCTTTGACGGGAACACAAAGGAAACTTCCGCGTCTTCCGGCGCGTAGGTCATTCCCTCCTCCGGGCGCACAAGGTACCCGTCTCCCATCATCTTGCCGGCAAATGCCTCGTCAGACGCCTCTGTGATCGAAGCCGCCTCTCCTGTGACAGGAGCACAAAGCACTTTCTCTACCTTCACTGCCTCTGACTTTTCCGCCGTATTTCCTGCTGCCGCTCCGTCGGATCCTGCGGTTTCAGTTCCGGACAGATCAGATGCAGACGTCTCGTCCCGGGATTCCGGGATATATTCTTCGTCAGGTGCAGTCTCCAGATAATCCTCCAGATTGGACTTGATGACCGATACAGAAGGTCCGTAGATGATCTGGATCCCCTGTCCTTTCCTGATAATGCCGGAAGGCGAAGTAGTCTTCAGGATCCCTTCATTTACAAGCTCCGGTTTTACGACTGTACAGCGAAGCCTTGTGGCGCAGCAGTCCACATCTGAGATATTCTTCTTTCCTCCAAGCCCCTGCGTGATAAGAACACTCTTTTCATCTCCGGAAGCACCGGCAGACGCGCCGGCTGTGGCAGCCCCCTGTTTTGCCTTGTAATCCGCCTTTGTGTAAAGCTTTGTCTCAGCATCGTCATCCTCACGCCCCGGCGTCTTCAGGTTCATCTTTGTGATCAGAACGGAGAAGATCACATAATACAGAATGAAATAAATAATTCCAACCGGAATGATCCGAAGCCAGCTCGTCTTTTCATTTCCCTGAAGTATCCCGAAAAGGAACAGGTCAAGAAGACCGCCTGAGAAAGTCAGTCCAACCGCAATATTCAGGATATGAGCGATCATATACGCCGCGCCGGCAAGGATCACCTGCACGACAAACAGGATCGGCGCGACAAAGAGAAATGAGAATTCCAGAGGCTCTGTGATCCCCGTCAGCATACATGCCAGCGCCGCTGAAAGAAGAAGTCCTCCCGCCTGTTTCTTTTTCTCCGGTTTCGCGCAGCGGTACATTGCAAGAGCTGCTCCGGGAAGTCCGAAGATCATGAAGATAAACTCTCCGGAAAAATATCTGGTCGCGTCTGCGCTGAAGTGTACCGTGCTCGGATCAGCCAGCTGGGCGAAAAAGATATTCTGTCCGCCTTCCACGATCTGCCCCGCAACTTCCATTGTTCCGCCCACTGCCGTCTGCCAGAACGGAAGATAGAACACATGGTGCAGACCGAACGGGATCAGCGCACGTTTGATGATACCGAAGATCAGCGTTCCCAGATATCCTGTTCCTGTCACCAGCCCTCCCAGAGCATAGATCCCGTTCTGTACAACCGGCCAGATAAAATACATCAGGATGCCCACGCCCACATAGGTCAGTGTGGAGATGATCGGTACAAACCTCGAGCCGCCAAAGAATGACAGCGCGTTCGGAAGCTGGATCTTGTAAAACTTATTGTGCAGCGCCGCAACTCCGAGTCCTACGATGATACCGCCGAACACACCCATCTGCAGTGTCTGGATCCCGCAGACGCTCACGATCGTTCCGCTCAGCACATCTTCCGCTATGGTCCCGTCAGAGAGAATCTCTCCCTGTACGGTGAGCATACCGCTGATCGTTGCATTCATAACGAAGAAGGAGATCATCGCCGCCAGAGCCGCAACTTCTTTCTCCTTCTTCGCCATACCTATGGCTACTCCCACCGCAAAGATAATGGGCAGGTTGTCAAAAATAATATTTCCCGCGCGGCTCATGATCGTGAGCAGGGCGTTCAGTATCGTCCCGTCTCCCAGTATCGCCTGCAGTCCGTAAGTCTCAATCGTCGTGGCATTGGTAAAGGAACTTCCGATCCCCAGCAGAAGCCCTGCTACCGGAAGGATCGCGATCGGGAGCATAAAACTCCGTCCGACCCTCTGCAGAACGCCAAAAATCTTGTCTTTCATGTCTTGTCCTCCTTGAACTCTCATTTTCGCGATGGCATGCGCCCTGCTGCGCACCTCGATTCCGCTTTGCTCCATCTCGGTCGCGGGCTTGCGCCCTATACGCGCCGTTCGCTTCAAGCCCTGCTACGCACCTCGATTCCGCTTTGCTTCATCTCGGTCGCGGGCTTGCGCCCTATACCTGTCCGAAGACCCGTTTTAGAAAGCAAGCTTTCTACACGGCTTTTCGTACAGGTGCAGGGCTTGAAGCTGGTACGCAAAAAAAGCATAAACTATTCCTTTTTATCCCACTTTTGATGTGAGGGTTAAGGGATAGTTTATGCCTGCCTTACAGTAACACACTATCGCGTATTCATTTTCCGTAGTTAAGTATAAACAAAATTGTGACGATTCGTCAACCCTGTAATTTTGACCAATTTGAAATCGAAAAAACTGTGCATTATTCCTAATCTCCCGGAGGCATAAATTCATTTTCTGTACCTCATCCGAGTATCTGGATCGCAGCGTCGCCGTCTCCGCTGATCATAAATCCGGTCTTTTCATAAAATCCTGTCATCAGCGTCAGATACTGTTCCGGTCCGGTATATCCCACCGGCGCCATTTCATACCCGATAGGGGCTTTGATCAGTGTCACCTGTTTTTTCTTCAGCTGATCCAGGATCTCCAGCATGCATACGCTGCCATACCCCTTGCCGCGCAGATTGATATCCGGCACGTAGAAATCCAGTATATTCGCTTTGAACTTGCTCTCAAGAAAATATTCCAGATGAAAGACCTGCACACCATTGTCAAACACATCCACATCCTGTCCTTTATAATGAAATTCCAGAATATGGGCACTCTTGTCCGACAGGGTCACGCCTCTGAAATAATCCTTTCTTATATACAAAATCACTGCCATTTCTGTTTCTTCCTATCTCTTGTATAATGCCGGGAAGTGAAAGCCAAACTCCCGGCAGTACAATTATATCAATCCATTGAATGAAAGACAATACTGCCTTAGCGATATACAGCTTTGGCATCCTCTACGGCAAAATCTCTCTTACCATATCTCCGTCATAGGTCACAGAATCCACATGATCCGCCTCGATCATATACAGCGCATGCGCGGCAAGATGTTCCGCCGCCTGTTCCAGGTCACGGATCCCGCTGGTGCCGCTGTAGAGATCAACGACCGCGTCAAGAGCTTCTTCTGTCAGGACACATTCTTCCTGACGCATCCCGATCCGTTTCATTACTTTCGGAAGGGAATATCTGGTGAAGATGATCTTTTTCTCCTCCGGTGTGTAATCCGGGATCTCTATCACAGCGAACCGGGACATCAGCGGTGCGCTGATCTGATCTCTGTCATTTGCCGTCGCGATGGGATAGACTCCTGTAGTCGGGATCATACATTCCATATAGTTGTCTGTAAAGCCCAGGTTGTCCAGAAGAGTCAGCAATACATCTGCCGGATTGCCGTTCCCTTTTCCTGACGCTGCTTTATCCAGCTCGTTGATGATAAACACAAGACTTGACTCTCCCGCTGCAGAGAATGCTTCCATGATGATCCCCGGCTTGGCGTTGGCATAGATCCTGGAACTTCCGGTAAGCTGTTCCGGATCGTTGATGGAACTCATGTCCAGTGTTGTCCATGGCAGTTTCAGGATACGTGCCACAGCATAGGCAATCTGAGATTTTCCGGTTCCCGCCGGTCCGATCAGGAGGAGTCCGTATGCCGGAAGTGTATGAGTCCGGTTGATCTGGATGATGGTCTCAATGATCCTCTGTTTTACTTTCTCCATCCCGTAAAGTTCCTCATCCAGTATCTTTCGCGCTTCATCCACATCTATAGATTCAAAATAGTTGCTTTTCCACTGAATATTCATCATAATGGACAGTGCCCTTTGTGCATGACGACGCTCCTCCGCCGACACCTCATGGGACTTTGCCACGGCGAGATTTCTTCTCGCCCAGAGCCGGATATTATCAGGCAGCGTTCTTCCCGCGCAGTTCATAAAATCCGTAATACTCTGGATACTGGTCAGCTTCATGCTGTCCCCGTTCTCTTCCGCCTCTTCATCCTCTGCCTCTTCCGACGGCGCGTCGCTGGCGAGGAGCCGTTCGATCATAAACTGAAGAAATCCGTCCTCCGCCGAAAGTTTATGTCCTCCGCCGAAGGCGATCTCACGTATCTTGTATACAGAGTAACCCGCCTCTGTATCCGCTCCTGAAAGCCTCACATTGATGTGATTTTCGCCCAGCCATTTCAGAAGACTCACAAATCGTGCGTCAATCTGCAGGATATCCGCGCTCACCACGCCGTTTTCTCCCTCAGCCTCAAAGGCGGTTCTTTTGACCGGATTGGTGAACACTCCCTGACAATGATGTTTCAGTCCCTTTTCTCTACTGTCCAGGATCAGGATCGGATGTTCCGGGGACGGCTCTGATCCATTGGTACGGAATACAGAATAGGTACATACCGGATCCTGTTTCTGATCCGCTGAATTGTTAAAATCAAATACTGGCATAAAATCTCCTCCCTAGCTGCTACTGATTCCTTATTGCTCCGTTATCGCACCGGTTGCCCCAGGAATCGATCAGTTTTCCTTCTCTGTATACGCAGATGATCTCACAGTGGTTCGCACATTTTCCGCAGGTCACTTCCCGGGTCTTAAACTCCATATCTGCCACATCGAAAGAGAACTCCCTTTCATCCTGGCTCTCCTTTGCCAGGACTGCAATCCCGAAGGCTCCCATCAGGTGCCCCTTTTCATCCACCATCACCGGCATTCCCAGTTCTTCCTCGAACATCTTGACAACGCCCGCATTCTTGCTGACTCCGCCCTGGAATACAACGGGAGGGATGATCTTCTTTCCTTTAGCTACATTGTTCAGGTAGTTTCCTGCCACCGCCTTACACAGTCCGGCGATGATTTCTTCCTTCGGACATCCCACCTGAAGTTTGTGGACCAGATCGGATTCTGCAAATACCGTGCACCGCGCCGCGATAGGTGCAGCCTTCTCTGCCTTCAGAGCGATCTCGCCGAACTCTTCCACCTCCACTCCGAGCCGGTGAGCCTGGCTGGAAAGAAATGCGCCGGTTCCCGCCGCGCAGAGTGTGTTCATCGCGTAATCCACAGCGACGCCGTTCTCCACGCAGATGATCTTGGAATCCTGTCCACCGATCTCCAGGATCGTCCTCACTTCCGGGTGGAGTGTAGTGGTCCCCACCGCATGAGCAGTGATCTCGTTTTTCACCACCTGGGCACCGATCATACTCCCCACCAGTTTTCTCGCGCTCCCTGTTGTTCCTGATGAGACGATCTCGTACTCCTGCCCGTCGAACTGCTCCTGCAGAGAATGGAGCACCTCCTTTGTCGCTTTCGTCGGATTTCCCTCGGTCCATAGATAACATTCCGCCAGGAAATCATTCTTTTCATCTATGATAACGCCTTTTGTGGAGATCGAACCGATGTCAATCCCCAGATAAGCTTTCTTCTTCATCGTATTACCTTCTTCTTTCTCTCAAGCATGTCATAAAACGCCTCAAGTCTCGTATCCAGCCCGGTATCACTGTCCTGCATGTCATAACTCAGATAAAGGACCGGAATATGGTAGTCTTTGCTGATATTCTGGAGTACGGGAATCGCATCCATCTCAGGTGTACATCCAAAGGACTTGACGTGGATGATCCCGTCGAATCCCCGCTTTGCATAATCCAGTGCCGAATTCACTGTCCAGGTCGTCGTAGGCCCCATATTGTATTGAACGTACTCCCGGATCTTCGGGCGAAGCGCCGTCTCCTTTGCCCGGAAGTGGCAGTTCGTGACATTCATGAACCGGTACACCGAGGCTCCCAGATTCACCAGTTTTTCCTGAAGGAACTGGTTGGAATGTTCATCCATGACCGTAAAATACTCTCCCACGACACCAATCCGGACCGGATTTTCAGGTATTTTCTGTTTCAGTTCACTCATTTTCTGCTTTGCAATCTGATATGCATCTTTAATCTCATTTTTGTTTTCCGCAATCTGCATTTTCAGGAGGAACTTCCTGTAAACTTTTTTATAACTCCCCTTCTCCGCTTCAAACCCGGCGTTCTTAAAATACAGTTCCTCAATCTCATCAATGTACTCTGCCATCCGTACTCCCTCATAGATGCCGGTGGCAAGTTTCGCCGGATTGAGCCTGGGATTAATATGTTTTGCCAGCTTCAGCCATTCTTTCTTCTTTCCGCCCATATATTCTGCAAGATTTATAAACTCACACCTGTATCCCAGTTCCCGGATGATCTCTTTCTGGAGTTCGCCGTAATAATCAAGCCGGCACAGGCCTCCGGTCTCCACCAGGACATCAGCCCCTGCCTCCACCGCCTCGATCAGGCTTCCCAGCGTATGCTTGAAGGGTGCGCACGCATAATCCGGGCTGTACCTGCTTCCCAGATCCGCAGTCTCCTTTGTCGCCGGAGGAAGCTGGATAAACTGTGCTTCCAGTCCCTGCTCCACAATATAGCGTATAGGATATCCGTAATGGTTAAACCTGGGAAATGCGATCTTCTTTTTATCTTCTATCCTGATTTCCATAACCGCCTGCCTTCTGATATCTTATGATATCGATAAAACTTTCTATCCTCGTCTCTGTTCCCGCCGTCCCGGTCTGGGCGTCCAGCGTCAGGTTCAGGACCGGAACATTTTTCAGTCTGCGTATGAGCATGTCATTGACCAGCGCATCCGGACCGCAGGGATAGGCACTGACGATCATAATGCCGTCCACCTTGTTTTTCAGCAGCATCGCCGCCCCGGTCATCTCCCGGTTGATCAGCCAGGGCATGACACGGGAGAATTCATAGCTCCGTTTCAGGGCGCTCTCCCTGTTTACATAGTCTGTATACAGTACATCCGCCCCCATATGTTCCAGGATCCGCGCCAGTTCTCCTCCCATATAGGCATCGTGGAGCACATAGGGATGTCCTGCCATGAGCACTTTCGTCCTTTTGCTCTCCAGGAGCTGATTCTGAGATTTCTCTTTCCCCTTCAGCCAAGCATCTTCTTTTTTCCTTGCGCGGGCATATGCTTTCTTGATCTCTTTCTTTGTCTTTCCAAGTTCTGTCCCCAGCTCCAGGAATACTTTCTCCTCTTTTGTTTTTTCATACCAGTCATAGCTGACGGTAAGTATCCTGATCTGTTCCTCCCGGAAGATATTCCGGATCAGATCAGGCAGCGCCTCATATCTGGTGCACATTTTTTCTCTGGTCCGGTATCCTCCGGTCCTTGGAACAAATATGGCGTCGCACTTTCCCATCAGTTCCATAACATGCCCCAGGTACATCTTAAACGGCAGACATGTCTCATCGATCGCACGTCCCGTACCATTTTCCAGAATCCTGCGGTCACTCCTCGGACTGAACACACAGGTAAAGCCCAGTTCTTCAAAGAAATCTTTCCAGAGTACGCCGTCCCGATAAGCCATAAGTCCGCGAGGGATGCCTATTGTTCGGATCATAGTCTCAACTTCCCTTTCTCTTTCGCATATATTTCAATCACCGGAAGTGCCAAAAAGCACATTCCGGGATTGTAAGCGGTCGCCAAGGCCTCTCTCGGGCAAGCCCGGACTTTGGCTCGTCGCCGTTACAAAAAGTGTGCGCCTGTGCGCACACTTCACTGATCTCTTCTATATAAATATATGTCAGGCATTCGGCGAAGGCTGTTTCTTTCGCTGCACCTGCAGCTGAACATTCACGCCGAAGGGATTGACCGCCACTCCCTTTGCATCCGGGACAAGAACTTCCGGAATCTTGGCCGCAGGGATCGCCGCCATCTTCATCTTCTTTCCTCTGCTGAATTTCTGAAATTCGATCACATCCGTAAAGATAGGCTGGTAGATGCTTCCGTCCTTCTGCTTGAGTACCGGGATCTGTCCATCCTCCTGGATCGCTACGATAAAAGTTCCTTCCTGATAGTGGGCAAGGAGTTCTTCCTGAAGTTCTTTTATCTGTTCCGTCGGTTCCGGCTTTTCCAGCCTGCGCAGTTCCTGCATAAAATACAGAGCCGTGAGATGCATGGCAGAATTTTCAATGACCCTTTTCCCCTCCGGCATCTCCTCCGGTTTCTTTCTCCGGACAAGATCCGAGAGCTGGATCTTGATCGATGTATCCGTCCCGTCATTGACCGCCAGACAGTTCACCCCCATTGTATACAGGTTGGTGTAAAATCCGAGAAGCTGTTTCTCTTCAATCTTCAAAACTGCTGTACGGTACCGCTCCTTCGTAAGCTGCTCCGCCTTCTCTTTTGCGTCTTCTACTCTGTAATAAAGAAAAACCTCGTCGTCAAACGTCTCTTCGTCACACATGACAAAGGGCATCCTGGTAACCTGGGACATAACTGTATAAATCTCTCCCGGTTTTCTCAGCGCCGCCAGTGTTTCCTGTTTTGTGACTGCTGTCTTCTTCTCTTCCATCCGTAATGCCCTTCCTTTCTCTGTGCCGTTTTCGACACCTCTAGTATTGTATCAGCATGAGGCGATTTAGTCAAACACTGCGACAGGCTGTTTATAAAAAACACGAAAAAATCAGTTTATAAAAACGGCCTTCGCTGTTTCCAGTACATACGGAATAAAGATAATGCATCCGATGATCGCTGCCATGATCGCAGTGAACAGTACTGCGCCCGCCGCCGTATCCTTGGCGATCTTTGCCAGAGGCTTCCGCTCCTCCGTCACAAGGTCCACCACCGCCTCCACAGCCGTATTCACAAGTTCCAGAGAGACGACCATCCCGAAAAGCAGAAGACAGATGCACCATTCCACCGCAGAGATCTGAAAAAGCGTCCCCGCCGCCGTCACAAGGATCAGCGCTACACAGTGTATCTTCATGTTTCTTTCTTTTCTGATTCCCGTCCATATTCCCTCAAAGGCATAGCCGAAGCTGCGGGTGATCGGTGCTTTCCGGTTCTTTTTCATAACGTCCTCCTTCATGTGAACCTGCTCTTCAGCAAAGGGGCCTGCCCCCTTTGTCAAGGGGCAGGCCCCTGTTATCTGTCACTGCATCCATTATAGCACATCACCGCAGTTATGCCAGCGCCTCAACCATCTTCTTAACATATTCCGTCACATACGGCACACAGTCTCTTCCATACTGCCCGCACAGCTTCACGATCGCGCTTCCCACGATCACCCCGTCCGCGGTGGCGCCGATCTCAGAAGCCTGTTCCGGTGTAGAAATACCGAATCCGACCGCGCATGGAATTTCATTTACTTCTTTCACCAGCCGGACCATAGCCCCTGTATCTGTAGTGATACTGCTCCTCGTCCCGGTCACGCCAAGAGAGGACACACAGTAGACGAACCCGGAAGCCTTCTCCGCGATCATCCGGATCCGCTCATGGGAGGTGGGCGCGATCAGAGAGATAAAATCCAGTCCGTATTCTCTGCAGGGTCCGTCAAATTCGTCTTTTTCTTCAAAAGGCACATCCGGCAGAATCAGGCCGTCGATCCCTGCCTCCGCCGCCTGTCTCGCAAAATGGCCGATTCCCCGTGAAAAGACCACATTCGCATAAGTCATGAACACCAGAGGGATCTGGCTCTTCTGCCGGATCCGTTTCACCATATCAAGGATCTTATCCGTGGTCACCCCGCCCGACAGAGCCCTCAGGCTGGCCTCCTGAATGACCGGTCCTTCCGCCGTGGGATCGGAGAATGGAATTCCCAGCTCGATCAGAGACGCTCCCGCCTCCTCCATGGCGTAAACCAGTTTTTCCGTAGTCTCAAGATCCGGATCACCACAGGTGATGAACGGAATAAACGCTTTCTTTTCCTGAAATGCCTGCTGTATCCTACCCATAAATATCCTCCCCTCTGTATCTTGCGATGGCAGCGCAGTCTTTGTCTCCCCTGCCGGAAATATTGATCACCATGATCTGATCTTTTCTCATCTCCGGCGCCAGTTTCCTTGCGTAAGCCACGGCGTGAGCGCTCTCTATAGCCGGGATGATTCCCTCTGTCCTGGACAGATATTCGAAGGCGTCCACTGCCTCGTCGTCGGTCACGGCAACGTATTCTGCTCTTCCCTTATCATACAGATACGCATGTTCCGGTCCCACGCCGGGATAATCCAGCCCTGCGGAAATCGAGTATACCGGTGCGATCTGCCCGTACTCATCCTGGCAGAAATAGGATTTCATGCCGTGGAAGATGCCAAGCTTCCCGGTGGCAATGGTAGCCGCAGTCTCCGCCGTGTCAATCCCCCGGCCTGCTGCCTCACATCCGATCAGGCGGACACTCTCATCCTCAATAAAATGATAGAACGCCCCAATAGCGTTTGATCCGCCTCCCACACAGGCAAGCACCGCATCCGGAAGCCGTCCTTCCTTCTCCATGAGCTGCTCTTTGATCTCTTTGGAGATCACTGACTGGAAATCCCGGACAATCTCGGGGAAGGGGTGCGGTCCCATACAGGATCCCAGCACATAATGGGTATCGTCGATCCGCCTCGTCCATTCTCTCATAGTCTCTGACACAGCATCCTTAAGGGTTGCCGTACCGGATGTAACTGCATGGACTTTTGCGCCCAGCAGGCGCATCCGGTAAACATTAAGAGCCTGGCGCTTTGTATCCTCCTCTCCCATGAACACCTCGCACTCCATTCCCATCAGAGCCGCTGCCGTAGCTGTGGCAACTCCGTGCTGCCCTGCCCCGGTCTCGGCGATAACTCTTGTCTTTCCCATCTTTTTCGCCAGAAGGATCTGTCCCAGAACGTTGTTGATCTTATGCGCTCCCGTATGATTGAGGTCCTCCCTTTTCAGATAAATCTTTGCCCCGCCCAGATCTTCTGTCATCCTACGGGCAAAGTACAGACGGGACGGTCTTCCCGCGTATTCATTTAACAGTTCCGTCAGTTCCGCGTTAAACTGGGGATCCTTTTTATAATATTCATAGGCTTCCTCCAGCTCCGTCACCGCATTCATCAGTGTCTCGGGGATATACTGTCCGCCGTGGATCCCATATCTTCCTTTCTTCATCTCTCCATACTCCTTACCGCAGCTACCGCTGCCAATATTTTTTCTCTGTCTTTCCTGCCGTCCGTTTCCACGGCGCTGCTCAGATCCACACCATATGGCCTGCATCTTCTGACCGCCTCCGGAATGTTTTCCGGACTCAGCCCGCCTGCCAGGAAAAACGGTTTCTCTTCTTTTCTTTCATGCCTCCTGTCTTCCAGCAGGCTCCAGTCAAAGTTCTCTCCCGTACCGCCTTTCCCATGGTCCAGGAGCACCATATCCGCACTGCACCCGAAGGCCTTCTCCACATCTTCACGGCGCTTTACTGAAAAGGCTTTTATGATCTTCCCGCCGGATATTCCTGACAACTCTCTGACCTTTCTGATATACGCCGCATCTTCCTGCCCGTGAAGCTGTGCCAGAGAGATCACTCCGTCCTTCAGGAGCCGGGCCGGCAGTTCCTCCTCCGCGTTGACGAAGACACCGACTGCCGTAATTTGATCAGAAAGCCGGCTCCGCAGACGGTATAGCATTTCAATAGAAATATTTCTCTTGCTCGAAGGCACATCGATGACAAATCCACAGTAATCCGGGCAGGCCTCATTGACGTAGTCAATGTCCTCCGTGCGACTCAGGCCGCAGATCTTGATCTTTGTCACAGTCTTTCCTCCTCTGCCACTGCTTTTTTCAGGCTCAGAAGCGCTTCCCGGCGGTCCGGGGCACGCATCAGCATCTCTCCGATCAGGACCGCGTCCGTGCCGTTCTCATAGAGAGCCCGCATATCCTCCGGTCCGCGGATGCCGCTCTCGGATACAAATACTGTATCCGGACCGACCCTCCTGCGAAGTTCTATGCTGTGTCCGATATCCACAGTAAAATCTTTCAGATCCCGGTTGTTCACACCGATGATCCCTGCTCCTGCTCTCTTTGCCCGATCGATTTCCTCCGCACTGTGGGCTTCCACCAGGGCCGACATGCCCAGCTCTTCTGTGAGCTGATGATAAGCTCTCAACTCATGATCGTCCAGTACAGAACAGATCAGAAGGATTGCTGACGCTCCCAGCACTTTTGCCTGATATACCATATATTCATCACAGGTGAAGTCCTTCCTCAGGACCGGAATAGAAACCCTCCCTGCAATCTCCTCAAGATACCGGTCGCTTCCCTGGAACCAGTATGGTTCAGTCAGGCAGGAAATTGCGGCCGCTCCCGCCTTTTCGTAATCTTCTGCGATCTCTAAATAAGGAAATTCCTTTGCGATCAGCCCTTTAGATGGCGAAGCTTTCTTCACCTCGCAGATAAAGGACAGTCCTTTCGTCCTGAGCGCCCGCTCAAATGCCGGCACACCTTCCGCTTTTTCCACCGGTCCCGTCTCTTCCGCGCGTACTCTTATCTCTGAGAGGGGAACCTTTTTCTTTTCTTCCTCTATTCTCTCTTTTGTTCTGTTTACGATCGTATCCAGGATATTCATTTTCTGCTCTCCTCAATAAACTGTTCCAGCTTCTTCATCGCGCTTCCATCATCGATGATCTTTTCTGCCATCCGCACGCCTTCTTCCATGGACTGTGCCTTTCCGGCAATGTAGATCGCTGCTCCGGCGTTCAGGCATACTGCGCAGCGTTTTGCCCCCCGCTCTTCTCCACGGAGGATCGCTTTTGTGATCTCTGCATTCTCCTCCGGCGTCCCTCCTGCCAGTTCTCCCTTGGAGCATCGGGTATAACCAAACTGCTCCGGTGTGATCTCATAGGACTGGAACCATCCGTCCC
>DWVT01000115.1 GCA_019120075.1 Candidatus Mediterraneibacter excrementigallinarum | reverse complement strand
AGAAGTGCTCCCTTCGGCAGTTTTGCTCCGATCCCGGAATATTTCTGAGGATTGTGGAGGAAATCCACAACCTCCTGGAGAGATTCCGTTGCATCATCCTCTCCAGCCACATCCTGGAACGTTACTCCGGTCACTTTCTCCATGTACATCTTGGCATTGCTCTTCCCGATGCCCATCATGCCGCCGCCCTTTGTCATCCTCTTCATGAGGAAATTAAACAGAATGACAAGAAGAACGATAGGGAGTATGACCGTGACAAACACTTCAAAGATCAGAGACCCTGCCGTATCCGGCACCTCTGCGCTGAATGTAACCCCCGCCTTTTCCAGTCTCTGAGGAAGCGTATCGTCATTTACCACACCGGTATAATAGTCCGGTTCTGACTGCTGTCCGCTGCGCTGCTCTGTCTGCTGCTCGATCTGACTGATGATCTCATTCATACCAGGGGGCTGCGCTGCTCCGCTGCTTTGATCCGCATTGTCCGTTCCCGTGCCGTCTGAATCCGTATCAGCATCGTCCTTGAGCGTAATATAGATACGAGTACTTCCCAGAGTGACCTCGTCTACCTTTCCATCATCCACAAGTTCCAGAAATTTATCATAACTGATCTCTTCCGGGCTGGATCCCTGCATAAGAGAATAAAGTCCCATAACAACAAAAGTGACCAGCAGAGTCGTAATGAGGATGATTCCCCAACTCTGCCGGTTGTTGTCGGGACCATTGTTCTTATTGTTCTGATTATCCATTCTCTGCCTCCTAGAATCAACTAGTTTCATTATAAATAGAGCCTTTCCATAAATCAATAAAAAGATTATGAAAATATTGTAAATCCATTGGTTTTTATAGTATACTGGATAAGTAATATGTCTAAAAAGGGGATAAAAAATGAGAATCGGTTTTGATAATGAAAAATATCTGAAAATGCAGTCGGAACATATCCGCAACCGTATCGGTCAGTTCGACAACAAGCTTTATCTTGAGTTCGGCGGAAAACTTTTTGACGACTATCACGCTTCCCGCGTGCTTCCCGGATTCGCTCCGGACAGCAAGCTGCGTCTTCTGAAGGAACTGAGCAGCCAGGCGGAAATAGTGATCGCCATCAGCGCAAAGGACATCGAAAAAAACAAGATCCGCGGGGACCTTGGCATAACCTACGACTCTGATGTTCTCCGCCTGATCGAGACATACAGAGAACAGGGACTTTATGTCGGCAGTGTTGTGATCACTCAGTTTTCCGGTCAGGAAAGCGCGACACTTTTTAAAAACAGACTGGAGAGTCTGGATGTCCCCGTATATCTTCATTATAATATACCGGGTTATCCGTCCAATATTCCGCTTATCATCAGCGATGACGGATATGGAAAAAACGATTATATACAGACCTCGCGTCCTCTCGTGATCGTCACAGCTCCCGGCCCCGGAAGCGGAAAGATGGCTACCTGTCTCTCTCAGCTCTATCACGAGCATAAGCGGGGGATCCGGGCAGGTTATGCCAAATTTGAAACTTTCCCGATCTGGAACCTTCCTCTGAAGCATCCGGTCAACCTTGCATACGAGGCAGCGACAGCAGATCTGAATGATGTAAACATGATCGATCCCTTCCATCTGGAAGCATACGGAGAGACAACTGTAAACTATAACCGTGACGTAGAAATCTTCCCTGTCCTCAACACGATCTTCGAAAAGATCTACGGGGAGAGTCCTTACAAATCTCCCACGGACATGGGCGTCAACATGGCAGGAAAATGCATCTGCGACGATGAAGCCTGCAGAGAGGCTTCCTGCCAGGAGGTCATCCGCCGCTATTACTCTGCTCTGAACGCCCTTCTCAAAGGAGAGACTACTGATAAAGAAGCGCAGAAGATCGAACTTCTCATGAACATGGCAGGAATCACAGTTGCCGACCGGAAAGTGGCGGTAAAAGCACTGGAAAAAGCCAGAGAGACGAATGGGCCTGCTGCTGCTCTCGAGCTGGACGACGGACGGATCATCACCGGCAAGACTACAAACCTGCTTGGTGCATCCGCTGCTCTCCTTCTGAATGTTTTAAAGGAACTGGCAGGGCTTGACCATGAACTCCACATCATCTCGCCAGAGTCCATCGAGCCGATCCAGAAACTGAAGGTGGATTACCTGAAGAGCAAAAATCCCCGTCTCCACACAGACGAAGTACTGATCGCCCTGTCCGCCAGCGCCGCAAACAGCGCGGATGCCAGACTTGCGCTCTCCCAGCTCCCGAAACTGAAGGGATGTCAGGCGCATACCTCTGTGATGCTCTCAGACGTGGATATCAAGATCTTCAAAAAACTTGGCGTGCAGCTCACCTGCGAAGCGGTTTACGAGCACGATTATCTGTATCATCGGTGATCTGAACCTGTTCTGTATGCCCTCTCTGCCACATCCGCTGTAACAAGCGTTTGCAGACTGCGTTTACAGATAGAAACAAATTTTTTCAAAAAACTCTGTATTTTTCATAAAAACAGGTGTATACTTAGAAAGTATTTTTTTACGACAGTTCAGCCATATACGCAAAGACGGACTGCAACAGCGCGGTTCCGCACTCTGTGGCTGAACTGTACTCGTTTTTAAGGAAACATTCAGAGTCATACTACAGGAGGGAAAGAAATGGCAGTAAAATATGTATTCGTTACAGGCGGTGTTGTGTCCGGTCTCGGAAAGGGCATTACCGCCGCATCGCTCGGACGTCTTCTGAAAGCCCGCGGTTATACCGTGACCATGCAGAAGTTTGATCCCTATATAAATATTGACCCCGGTACCATGAACCCGGTACAGCACGGGGAGGTATTCGTCACAGACGACGGTGCGGAGACAGACCTGGATCTCGGACACTATGAACGTTTCATAGACGAAAGTCTGACAAAAAATTCCAATGTAACAACCGGTAAGATCTACTGGTCCGTTCTTCAGAAGGAACGCCGCGGAGATTTCGGCGGAGGGACCGTACAGGTCATTCCTCATATCACAAATGAGATCAAAAGCCGTTTCTACCGCAATCCTGCGGCTGAAGACACAGAAATCGCGATCATAGAAGTCGGCGGTACTGTGGGAGATATCGAAAGCCAGCCTTTCCTGGAGTCTATCCGCCAGTTCCAGCATGAAAAAGGACATGAGAATGTAATTCTCATCCACGTCACCCTGATCCCCTATCTGCGCGCATCTCAGGAGATGAAGACCAAGCCTACCCAGGCGAGCGTCAAAGAGCTGCAGGGAATGGGAATCCAGCCCGACATCATCGTGTGCCGTTCCGAGTATCCGCTTGACCAGGGGATGAAGGACAAGATTTCCCTGTTCTGTAACCTGCCTGCCGAGCATGTACTCCAGAACCTGGATGTGGAATATCTGTATGAAGCTCCTCTTGCCATGGAGAAAGAACATCTGGCTCAGGTTGTATGCGAATGTCTCCATCTGGACTGTCCGGAGCCGGACCTGAAGGACTGGACAGAGATGGTAGACAAGCTCCGCCATCCTACCCAGGAAGTTACCGTCGCACTTGTCGGGAAATATATCCAGCTTCACGACGCCTACATCAGTGTCGTCGAGGCGTTAAAGCACGGCGGTATTTACAGCCACACCACAGTGAACATCAAATGGGTGGATTCTGAAACTGTCAATGAAGATAATGTGGACGAGATCTTCTCCGATGTAAGCGGTATTCTTGTTCCCGGAGGTTTCGGACACCGCGGTATCGAGGGCAAGATCCTCGCGATCAAATATGCCCGCACTCACAACGTTCCCTTCCTGGGGCTGTGCCTTGGAATGCAGCTTGCCATCGTCGAGTTTGCCCGCGATGTGATCGGCTATAACGATGCACACAGTATGGAACTCAAGCCGGATACCACCCACCCGGTCATCCATATCATGGAGGATCAGATCGGCGTGGAGGATATCGGAGGAACACTGAGACTCGGCGCATATCCCTGTGTTCTCAAGGAAGATTCTCTCGCTTACCGTCTCTACGGCAAAAAGGAGATCAGCGAACGTCACCGCCACCGCTATGAGGTAAACAATGATTACCGCGAGGTTCTTGAAGAGCACGGAATGTCCCTCTGCGGACTTTCCCCGGATAACAGGATCGTGGAGATGATCGAGATCCCGTCCCATCCGTGGTTCATCGCAACACAGGCTCATCCGGAGCTGAAATCCAGGCCGAACCGCCCGCATCCTCTGTTTAAAGGATTCGTGGAGGCAGCACTTGAGAAAAAGAACGAAAAATAAAGTTTTGTCAGACAGATAAGTTCTGATCATAAATAAATTGTATATCTGAAAAGACCGCAGACCGGGCAGGTGCTGCATCACAGTGCAGGCTTCACTCTACCTCATCCCCTGGACTGTCTGTAACAAAAAATGAAATGCTCGTCCATTGGAACTTGCATTTCATTTTTTTAACAGACAAAACCAGGTGTATTCGGAACGTTCCGCTTATCGCACTGTTCACGCAGCGCCTGCCCGGTCTGCTTGTTTGTTCCGGTAATCACTTTTCTTTCGTGCCAGAAGTCTTACCTGTCTGAAAATCTTTATTCCCGCGAACAACGAGCCAAGCGGACATGATGGCATGTCCATTTGACTATCTCCGAAAAACTTCCGACAAGGGCACATTCCCCAATTTAGATAAAAGCAGCGTGAACAGATATGTTATAAAAGCAAAACATTGAAGTGAGAGCGTTCCGAAAAGCATTCGTTCTGGATGTTAGGCGGAAGCAGATGGAGTTCCTATGAAGGAACATCTGCCTCCGCCGTTACATCCATTCGAATCTTTGAGGTAGAGCGGAACGGTTTTGCGTTATAATATGTCTGTTCACGCGGAAATTTATCTATAAGACAAAACTTTATTTTCACTTCAGGGAGAAAAGCCGGTACACCTGCTCCGCCGTATCCGCCATATTCGCTTCTGCTTTTTCTTTCTTCATCGCCTCTTCCAGAGAAACCGCCCCCTGTACGATCGGGAAATATGCGGTGATTCCCTCGCCATTGCATGCCTTTGCGTCCCTAGTCACTCCTCCTGCAAAAGCCACTACCGGTTTCCCGTATCTTTTCGCCAGTCTGGCCACACCAACCGGTGCCTTTCCCATCGCGGTCTGTCCGTCTAGCCTTCCCTCACCAGTAATGACCAGGTCTGCCTCTCTGATATACTTTTCCATACCGGTCTCTTCCAGGACAATGTCAATCCCGGATTCCAGGGCAGCATTCGTAAATGTAAGGAACGCAAATCCAAGTCCTCCTGCCGCTCCGGTTCCTTCCTGTTCAGGGTTGGCTTCGGGATATTTTCCCTGCGACAGAGAAGCATAACGTCTAAGCCACTGATCCATCTCCGCGATCATGGGCGGTGTTGCTCCTTTCTGAGGGCCAAAAACAGCGCTGCATCCTTTTTCACCGCAGAGTACATTTGTCACATCACACGCGACACGGAACCTGCATTCCTCCAGTTCAGGAATCACAAATTCATCGGTGATCTTCTCCAGTTTCTTCAGACCAGCCGCTCCATAGGGAACCTGATGCCCGTCTCTGTCCAGAAAGCCATAGCCCAATGCCTGAAGCATCCCCACGCCTCCGTCATTGGTCGCGCTTCCTCCGATCCCGACAATAAACTTTCTGCATCCCTGGCTGATTCCGTCCCGAATCATCTCTCCCACTCCATATGTGGTCGTATAGAGTGGATTTCTTCTTTCCTCCGGCACAAGAACCAGTCCGGCTGCCTCTGCCATCTCGATCACTGCGGTCCCGGTTTCTTCGATCAAACCGTACCTGCAGGTGACAGGATCTCCAAGAGGACCCGTCACCTGTATTTCCCTGATTTTCCCGTTTCTATTGCTGATCAGGGCGTCAACCGTTCCTTCACCGCCATCCGCCAGCGCCCTCACCGATACTTTTGCTGACGGATCAACACGGAGAATTCCCCTGGCTGCCGCTTTTCCTGCTTCCAGGGAAGTCATGCTTCCTTTAAACGAATCGATCACTGCAAGTACTTTCATTCTTCTTCCTCCATCTCATTTCCTGTTGATATTTTCAGACATCTTGTTCCGGAGAATCTCCTGAATCTTCCATCCTGCCCATCCGGCGAAGATCCCCACAGCCACTCCGCCCAGCACATCAGTGGGATAATGGACCCCCACATAGAGCCGTGAGAGTGCGATCAGAACAGCAAGGGCAATACATGCAATCCCCCATTTTCGGGGAAGAGTGCGGTACAACGCGCAGGCAGCCGCGAAGGATGCGCAGGTATGCCCGGACGGAAAAGAAAAGTCATGCTGGCGCTCAATAAGAAGGATCAGCTCTGTGATCGTATCGTAAGGACGTATCCGTGCAACAATATTTTTTACTGCCACATTTGTTATCAATGCCCCGATCCCCAGGGCAAGCAAAGCGGATACGCCTGCTTTTCTCGTCTGTTTCGGGATGAGCAGGATCAACGCAAGGGCGATCCAGAAAATTCCCCCGTCCCCCAGATGGGTGATATTCGTCCAGAATCCGTCCATCCAGTCCTGCCGGATATATTCCTGTATAAAAAGCAAGATACTCTCGTCGATCTGCTGAATTACTCCAAACATGTCTCTGCATTCTCTCCCTTCTTCTGTTTCCTGCTAAAAGCATTCCTCTGAATTCTTTCTGAAGACTTCGTGCAGCCGCTATGCCGTTCATACAATACTTTCTTCTCTGCACCTGGAATCCACAAGATCCCTGCACTCAAAAAAATCTTCGATCACCTGCTCATATACAGCGCATTTCTCACATTTCTTGATCTTTTTCGCATATTTTTTATAGTCCGAAAACAGCGGCGCCATATAGGACCACATCTCTTTCATTTTATAGAGAACAGTCCGGTCTCCGGACATTTCCCTGCAGTATCCTGCATAGACAAGATCATGGAATCTTCGCAGTTCGTCCTTATCCGCTCTTTTTCCTCCGCGGATCTCCCGGGCCAGAGCCGGGTCTGCAAGGACTCCGCGCCCTGCCATGATACATTCGACTTGAGGAAATTTCTTCTGAAATCTGTAATAATCTTCCACTGTAAAGATATCGCCATTGTAACATAACGGATTACGGCTTTTTTCCAGCGCGGCTGCAAACACTTCCATATCCGGAGTATTTTTATAGAAGTCTTTCTGTACCCGCGGATGAATGATCAGTTCCTCCATGGGATATTTATTAAAGATTTCAAGAAGATCCGCAAACTCAGTTCCATCTTCCATCCCGATCCTGGTCTTGACTGAGATCTTCAGCCTGCAATCCTGAAAAATGATGTCCAGAAATTTCTCCAGCCGCTCCGGAAATGCAAGAAATCCTGCACCTCTCCCCTTGGTCACGACCGTTCTGGACGGACATCCCAGATTAAGGTTCACTTCTTTGTACCCGTATTCCTCCAGCTTCTCCGCCGTCCGCAGAAAATCTTCTACATTGTTCGTAAGAATCTGGGGTACGGTATACGCTCCCTCATTGTTCGCGGGCAGGATATCCTTTTTCTCCCGGGAACTGAAATGCCCCTTCTGATTCGGACTGATAAAAGGTACAAAATATTTATCGAACCCGCCGAAACACTCTCTGAGCGCTCCCCGGTAGATCCATCCCGTAATCCCCTCCAGCGGGGCAAGGTATATCTTCATCTGTTTCTCTCCTGTAAAAATGTTATTCTCTATACTATTATAAACACTGCGTTTCTCATCTCAACGGACGACAACTGATAAAACCATACAGAATCATTCCCGCCTTGTCAAGGAAAAACCGTTGTGCTAATATTGTTTTAGTTTTTTCAGGAGGTTCACCATGCAAACGATAAAAAAGTTTATTCATTATTATGCGCCATATAAAGCGGTCTTTTTCATCGACCTGCTGTGCGCCACATTTATCAGCCTTGCAGATCTGGCTTACCCCCAGATCCTGCGGACAGCGACCAACACACTCTTCACCCGGGACAGCAGCGTCATCCTGGAGGCGCTCCCCCTCATAGCAGCAGGACTTCTTGTCATGTACGTCATACAGAGTCTCTGCAAATATTACGTCAGCTATCAGGGACATATGATGGGGGCAAACATGGAACGGGATATGCGCCAGCAGCTCTTTGACCATTACGAAAAGCTGTCCTTTTCCTATTACAGTCAGAATAACTCGGGTCAGATGATGAGCAAACTTGTATCTGACCTTTTTGACATCGCCGAGTTCGCACATCACGGTCCGGAAAATCTTTTCATCTCCGTGGTAAAGATCATCGGGTCTTTCATTTTCCTGTTTATGATCAACTGGAGACTGGCTCTTCCGCTTGTTGTCCTTGTCCTGTGCATGTTCATTTTCTCCTTCCGTCAGAACGGGAGAATGCAGGAAACATTTATGGAGAACCGCCGGAAGATCGGGGATGTGAACGCCAGCCTTCAGGATACACTTGCCGGCATCCGTGTGGTACAGTCCTTCGCGAATGAAGATATCGAACGGGAAAAATTTAAAAAGAGCAACCATGCTTTTCTCGTCTCAAAGGATAACAACTACAACTGTATGGGAAGTTTCATGGGATGGAACCTGTTCTTCCAGGGGATGATGTATCTTGTCACACTGGTATACGGCGGTTATCTGATCGCACAGGGGCTGATGGCTCCGGCGGATCTCGCCATGTATGCCCTCTACATCGGAATCTTCATCAGCCCGATCCAGATCCTGGTGGAACTGATCGAGACGATCCAGAAAGGACTTTCCGGCTTTCGCCGTTTCCTTGATGTGATGGAGACAGAGCCGGAAATTGAGGATGCTCCGGATGCAAAAGACCTGACCGATGTGCATGGAAGAGTCTGCTACGAAGATGTTTCTTTCCACTACAGTGACGATGACACCCCTGTCCTCTCTCACGTTTCTTTTGAGATCCCGGCGGGCAGGTCCATTGCCCTTGTCGGTCCGTCCGGAAGCGGCAAGACTACGATCTGTTCTCTCCTGCCCCGGTTTTATGATGTGACAGGAGGAAGGATCACCATCGACGGCCAGGACGTCCGCACGCTTAAGCTGAAAAGTCTCCGCAGCCAGATCGGCATGGTACAGCAGGATGTCTATCTGTTCAGCGGAACGATCCGGGAAAATATCGCTTACGGTAAACCCGGAGCCTCCATGGAAGAGATCGTTGAAGCCGCAAAACGCGCCAACATTCATGACTTTATCCAGGAACTGCCAGACGGTTACGATACCTTTGTCGGCGAGCGCGGAACCCGGCTCTCCGGAGGACAGAAACAGCGGATTTCCATCGCCCGTGTGTTCCTGAAAAATCCTCCGATCCTGATCCTGGACGAAGCCACCAGCGCACTGGACAATGAAAGTGAACGCTGGATCCAGCAGAGCCTGGAAGAGCTTTCCAAAGACCGCACGACCATCACCATCGCACACCGGCTCTCTACTATCAAGAACGCCAACGAGATCATCGTCATCACCGAAGACGGAATCGCCGAGAGAGGAACTCACGAGAGCCTGCTGGCAAAAGGAGGAATTTACGCGCGGTACTACAATATGTGACCGGATCTGGCGGGGTGGGAAGGTGTCCGCGGGGGAGAGGATCGATCCCTCACTCCGGCGGATTCGGGTCGGACGGGAGGGGCGCGCCCGGTGGGCCTGCTCCCTGGGAAAAACCTCCGGAAGCAGGAGGGCTCCCTGCGGACAGTTGAACTGTCTGGCAGGGAGCCCTCCCTTTTTCTGTATTTCTGTCCGCTACCCGGAAAATGATGCCGCGTGCCAGGCTTATCACACAGACTGTCGCTGATTTTTCGGGATCCGCCGCAGGGACTGCCGGGCGGATCCTCCATCACTCCACCAACGCAATAAAGCTGTCCAGCGACTGCCCCAGACTCATCCGGACTCTTGGGAGCAGCAGCGGGTCGTCCCCCACTTCCGCTCTCCTGTTCTCCGTTGTCACTGCACAGATGAATCCCGCATCCTGCACAGCAGTCCTGCATTCATCCGTATAATCGCCATACGGATATGCGAAAGCATCGCCATGGCCACAGATTTCAATAGACTTTTCCAGATCTGCCACGGCGTCGTCATGGCTCATTGCCGTAAAGATACCTCCATGACCGATATTTCCTCCGGCACGGTGCATATTATCTGAATGAGACTGAAAAGTCACATAATCGTTCTGATATTCTTTGACCTTATTTTCCCCGTCATTACTGGTGATGAGAAAGGAAGTTGCAGGCACCTTATACTTCTCAAACACTGGGATTCCCAGATCAAGAAAACTTTTCGCGCCGTCATCAAAGGTCAGAACAACACTCTTCTCAGGCAGGAGCAGATCTCCTTCCACATACTGCCGCACTTCCTCCCATGTAGGGAAATAGTAGTCGTTTTCTACCAGATACTCAATCTCCTCTTCCAGCGCGTGAACCTCGATATAATTATTGTTCAGATCATCCGGAGGATCTGCCTCATCATACACATAATGAAACATACAGATCGCAAGCCCGTTTGTCTTATGATGCTCCTCTGTTGCTGTATTTTTTACCGCACGGGCATCGTCCGCCTGTGTTCCGCCGGACGAAATGTCATCATCACTGTCTTTCTCCTGCACGTCTTCTATGGTAATATCCTTTGCAGCAGTTTTCCCGCCGTCTTTCTCATCGCCGCTTTTCAAAAAGGCACGTACAGCAGCCGTGATCCCTGCGACAAGAAGAATCACCACCGCCAGGAGAATACACAGGACAACTATTCGCATTCTCCTTCTGCGTCGTCTCCTCGCGGCATTTCTGCGCCGGCGCTCCTGCTGGTGCCGGCGGGTGTTTTTCTGTCCCCTCTCTTCCATTGCAATACCTCTGACTTATATTTCCCTTTTTATCAGTCTTTTTTAGTCGTCTCTCTCAGGACTCTTGCTGCAATCTCCTCTTTGATCTGGGCAATGAACTCATCCAGACCCTTCTGTCCCTCATCTCCCGCGAAACGGCTTCTGACTGAGACCTTATTGTCTTCCTCTTCTTTTGCTCCCACAACGAGCATGTACGGAATCTTCTTCATCTGTGCTTCACGAATCTTATATCCGATCTTCTCTGCACGTGTGTCGATCTCCGCACGGATCCCCGCCTCATTGAGTGCATTCAGGACTTTCTGTCCGTACTCCATATGCTTGTCAGAGATCGGAAGCACCTTCACCTGTACCGGAGCAAGCCATGTCGGGAATGCGCCTGCGAAGTGCTCGATCAGGATACCGATGAATCTCTCGATGGATCCGAATACAACCCTGTGGATCATGATCGGTCTGTGCTTCTCTCCATCCGCTCCGGTATACTCCAGGTCAAAGCGCAGCGGAAGCTGGAAGTCAAGCTGTATCGTTCCGCACTGCCATGTCCTTCCGATGGAATCCTCCAGATGGAAATCGATCTTCGGTCCATAGAAAGCTCCGTCTCCTTCATTTACCACATAGGGCAGTCCGATATCATCAAGAGCATTGCGAAGCGCATCCGTCGCCATCTCCCAGTCCTCATCGCTTCCCATGCTGTCCTCCGGACGTGTGGAAAGCTCTACATGATATTTGAATCCAAACAGACTGTAAACTTCATCGATCAGTTTTACAACGCCTTTGATCTCATCCTTGATCTGCTCCGGCATCATAAAGATATGAGCATCATCCTGGGTAAAGCAGCGCACTCTCATCAGACCGTGGAGCTGACCTGATTTCTCGTGGCGGTGTACCAGTCCGAGCTCGCCCATACGGATCGGCAGATCACGGTAGGAACGGGGCTCTGATTCGTATACAAGGATACCTCCCGGGCAGTTCATCGGTTTGATCGCGAAATCCACATCGTCGATCACTGTCGTATACATATTCTCCTTATAGTGATCCCAGTGTCCGGATGTCTCCCAGAGGTGACGGCTCAGCATGATCGGTGTGGAAATCTCCACATATCCTGCCTTTCTGTGAATCTCTCTCCAGTAATCAAGAAGGGTATTCTTGAGCACCATTCCGTTTGGCAGGAAGAACGGGAATCC
>DWVT01000007.1 GCA_019120075.1 Candidatus Mediterraneibacter excrementigallinarum | reverse complement strand
AATTAGCGATTTAATGATTAACGAGCAGATCAGAGACAGAGAAGTTCGTCTGATCAGCCAGAATGGAGAACAGTTGGGAATCATGTCGGCGAGAGAAGCCATGAAGATCGCCATGGAAGCAGAACTTGACCTGGTCAAGATCGCGCCTGGTGCCAAGCCGCCGGTCTGCAAGATCATCGATTACGGAAAGTATAAGTATGAGCAGACACGGAAGGAAAAAGAGGCAAAGAAGAAACAGAGGACAGTTGAGATCAAAGAGGTCCGTCTGTCGCCGAACATTGATACAAACGACCTGAACACGAAAGTGAACAATGCCAGGAAGTTTATCTCAAAAGGAAACAAGGTGAAAGTGACTCTTCGTTTCCGCGGAAGGGAGATGGCCCATGTTCAGCAGAGCAGGCATATCCTTGACGATTTTGCAGAACTGCTTTCCGATATCGCGTCGGTCGAGAAGGCACCGAAGCTCGAAGGCAGAAATATGAGCATGGTTTTAACTGAAAAACGTTAAATATGTAATCCGGGATGAATATCCTGAAGGGCAGCACAATAAAGGAGGAAATCATCATGCCAAAAATCAAAACAAATAGAGCGGCTGCAAAGCGCTTCAAAAAAACAGCTACAGGAAAACTGAAAAGAAATAAAGCTTACAAGAGCCATATCTTAACAAAGAAGTCTACGAAGAGAAAAAGAAATCTCAGACAGGCTACAATCACTGATGCAACTAATGTAAAGAACATGAAAAAGGTATTACCGTATCTGTAATATCTGGAAGTTGATGAAGGAGGAGTAAGAAATGGCAAGAATCAAAGGCGGAATGAACGCTAAGAAGAAACATAACAGAACACTGAAACTGGCGAAAGGATACAGAGGCGCACGCTCCAAACAGTACAGAGTTGCAAAACAGTCTGTAATGAGAGCACTTACATCAGCTTACGCGGGAAGAAAGCAGCGCAAGCGTCAGATGAGACAGCTCTGGATCGCACGTATCAACGCAGCAGCAAGAATGAACGGACTTTCCTACAGCAAGTTCATGCATGGTCTGAAACTGGCTAACGTTGATATGAACAGAAAGATGCTTGCTGAGATGGCAGTGAGCGACAAGGAAGGATTTGCAACACTCGCAGCTCTTGCAAAAGAGAAGATCGCGTAGTAAAATAAGTCCATGAAGCCCGGTCCCGGTTGGGATTCGGGCATTTTCTTTTTTCAGGGGAGTGTGATAGCATGAGAAATCATGAAGTGATCCGGCGCCAGCCGCTGCTGGGCGGGGATGGAAGGATTTCAGAGCCCGGGTGGGCGAGAGAGCCGGTGTGGGAATATGACAGGAAAAGGATCTCTTCGCCGGCCTTCCGCATCAAGGAGTGGGATTACTATCTGGTGATGAATGAGGATTACGGCGCAGCATTTACGATTTCTGACGACGGATATATAGGTCTGCAGTCTATATCATTCCTGAATTTTAAAGAAAAATGGGAACATACGGAAACGATACTGACTGTTCTGCCTATGGGGCGGATGAAGATGCCGGCATCTTCAGAGAACTGCGTCACAGAATACAGGAATAAAAGACTTAGGATGGAGTTCCGGGCAGAAGACGGAAAAAGGACGATCTCGTGTGATTTTAAGGATTTCTTCCAGGGAAAACCGTTTTACTGCGAGATCACGCTGGATCAGCCCAGAATGGACTCCATTGCCATGGCAACGCCGTGGCAGAAGAAGAAAGCGTTTTACTATAACAGGAAGATAAACTGTATGCCCGCGGAAGGTTATATGTCCTGGGATGAGGAAACGTACTGGTTCCATCCGGAGAAGGATTACGGGACTCTGGACTGGGGGAGAGGCGTGTGGACCTATGACAATACATGGTACTGGGGGTCTGGAAACGGAACTGTCGGCGGAAAGCCGTTTGGATTTAACATAGGATATGGTTTCGGAGATACGTCCGCGGCAACAGAAAACGTGATCTTTTACGATGGGAAAGCCCACAAGCTGGATGACGTGACATTCCACATCCCGGAGGAAGACTATATGAGTCTGTGGAAATTCACCTCCAGCGACGGACGGTTTGAGATGGAATTCGAACCTGTCCTGGACCGTGCCGCCAGGCTTTCTGCCGGACTTGTCTCTTCTGACCAGCATCAGGTATTCGGGAAAATGAGAGGCAGAGCAGTGCTTGATGACGGAAGATTTATCGAGTTGAAGGATTTTATGTGTTTTGCAGAGAAAGTGCATAACAGGTACTAAAGGGAATCCATGACAATACAGATTCTGGAAGTCGGACATGTGATATTCGTCAAAATGAATAAAATGGGTTGACTTTCAGAGGTCTGCGTGATAAAGTTTTACTAAACCGTTGAAGAAGAGCAAGTAACTTCATGGATCTGCATAACAGAGAGCTGCGGACGGTGGAAACGCGGTATGGCGGATATGAGGCGAATGGGCTTTGGAGGGCGAGCTGAACGGCGGAAAGATTTCTTGATGCATGTAGGCGAGACGGAGAGTAAACTTCGTTAACAAAAGGAGCATATGTTTGTATGCAATGAGTGGATGCAGATGCATCAAGCCGGGTGGCACCGCAGGAGTCTGAATATCAGCTCTTGTCCCTGCAATAGTTCAGTTGTATGGGGCAGGAGCTTTTTGTTTGCCTCGGAGGCTGTATACAATCCCGGAATATGCCTTTTGCGTTCCCGGTGATTCGCCCCGAGCACATGTCCCGCGTCAGAAATGTCTGACAGGAGAAAGTTCCGTGTCCCGGAGAAGAAAGGAGTAAGAAAATGAGCGAAAAGAAGATCCCTTACAAAATCTATCTCGAGGAAAATGAGATGCCAAAGGAGTGGTACAACGTCCGGGCGGATATGAAGAACAAACCGGCGCCCCTCTTAAATCCGGCGACCTTAAAGCCGATGACCGCGGAGGAACTGGGGGCAGTGTTCTGCGACGAGCTTGTAAAACAGGAACTCGATAATGATAACAGATATATCGAAATCCCGGAGAAGATCAGAGATTTCTACAAAATGTACCGTCCTGCTCCGCTGGTGAGAGCGTACTGTCTGGAGGAAAAGCTTCAGACTCCGGCAAAGATTTATTACAAATTTGAAGGAAACAATACAAGCGGGAGTCATAAACTGAATTCTGCTATCGCACAGGCTTATTATGCAAAGGAGCAGGGGTTAAAAGGCGTGACCACAGAGACCGGAGCAGGTCAGTGGGGAACTGCCCTGTCCATGGCATGCGCCTATCTTGATCTGGACTGCAAAGTGTTTATGGTAAAATGTTCTTATGAGCAGAAACCGTTCCGCCGTGAAGTAATGCGGACATATGGCGCCAGCGTAACTCCGTCTCCGTCTGATACCACAGAAGTAGGACGCAAGATCCTTGCAGAGCACCCGGGCACAACGGGAAGTCTTGGTTGCGCGATCTCGGAAGCGGTTGAGGTGGCGACACATACAGAAGGGTACAGATATGTTCTTGGAAGTGTGCTCAATCAGGTATTGCTGCACCAGTCAGTGATCGGAGTGGAGACAAAGATCGCCATGGATAAATATGGCATCAAACCGGACATTATCATCGGATGTGCGGGCGGCGGTTCTAATCTGGGCGGATTGATCTCCCCGTTTATGGGAGAAAAACTGAGAGGAGAAGCAGACTATCAGTTCATCGCGGTTGAGCCGGCTTCCTGTCCGAGCCTGACCAGGGGTGTGTTCGCCTATGATTTCTGTGATACCGGTATGGTATGCCCGCTGGCAAAAATGTATACACTGGGCAGCGGATTCATTCCTTCTGCAAATCATGCGGGCGGACTCAGGTATCATGGCATGAGCTCAGTGCTTTCGCAGCTTTATCATGACGGCTATATGGAGGCGCGTTCTGTGGAGCAGACTGCTGTATTTGAGGCGGCAGAGCAGTTTGCAAGAGTAGAAGGAATCCTTCCGGCACCGGAGAGCAGCCATGCGATCCGTGTCGCAATTGATGAGGCGATGAAGTGTAAGGAGACGGGAGAGGAAAAAACAATCCTCTTTGGTCTGACCGGAACAGGATACTTTGATATGGTCGCTTATGAAAAGTTTAATAACGGAGAAATGACGGACTATATTCCTACGGATGAAGATCTAAAGGCAGGATTTGACGGGATCCCGAGATTCCCCGGAAATATGGAATAAGTTCAGCCATGCGGCAGGATAAAAAAGGTCTTGCACAAAAGTTGTTGACATTTTTTGAAAATTATAGTATTATCTATTTCGGTCGGTTGTTCAGAAAGAGAACAGCCGGAACCACAAATAGAGAAATGCGGAAGTGTCGGAACTGGCAGACGAGCAAGACTAAGGATCTTGTAGCTTTCGAGCTGTGTGGGTTCAAGTCCCATCTTCCGCATTGA
>DWVT01000114.1 GCA_019120075.1 Candidatus Mediterraneibacter excrementigallinarum | reverse complement strand
TTCGGGCTTCCGCTGAAAGTCCGCGCGATGAAGATGCAGGAACTGGCAAAAGAGAATCAGAAATAAAAATATAATGAATCCGAAAACACCGGGATGTGGGAATTGAGGAACCGCATTCCGGTGTTTTCTGCAATATTGTGTTTAATTTCTTATTTTCAGCCTGATCTGTACCGTGTACGCGCTCCCCTCCTCCATCACATACAGCTCTCCCTGATGAATCTTCACCATTTTCTCCACACTTTTCAGTCCGATGCGGTTGCTCTCAATATCAGCCGCATCCTTCTTCACAGTATTTGTGAGCGTAATTCGGATCCGGCCCTGATCCGGAACCGCCCGTACAATAACGGTTTCCCTTTTATCACCGTATTTCAGGATATTCGAAAACAGATTGCTGAAAATACGCTTCAGCATGACTTTGTCGCCGAGCAGTGTTCCGTTTCCATCCTCATTCCCGATTCGGATTTCTTTCCCGGTATGGAATCCTGCGAGAGTGATAAAATCACAGTTTTCTTCCAGGATCTCATTAAGGACAGAGAGAGGGAGTTGTCGCAGTTCCGGTGTCTCATTCTCCTCATATACAAGGGCATATTCAAACATCCTGTCTGTGAGCACCCGGATATCTTCTGTCTTCCGGAGACACCGTTCGATATACTGCTCCTGCTGCCCTGCATCCCCACGCTTCAGCTTCAATACCTCGAGATAACCGTTCAGAACAGTAAGGGGAGTACGAAGATCATGGGAAATAGCCGTGATCAGATCCTGATTTGCTTTTTTGCTTTCCTGCTCTTTCAGGATGTTTTCATCCAGATTCCGGCGCAGCAGGTCCAGTTCTTCCGCAAGGACTCCTACTTCATCCTCCCCGCACCATGGCACCGGGCTTTTCAGATCCCCCACAGCCATAACAGTAATAGCTTCCTTGATCTGCAGCACCCGCCCCAACACTCTGTTGATATACAACAAGATGCCGGAGAGAAAGAATAAAACACAGAAGACCACGCTTGCCGTCACAAACGGATAGGTAAAACGCATTCTGTGGTAGGAGTAAAAGACCACCTGATATGTCCCGTTTGCAAACTCAGCCTGCGTTTCATCCACAATTTCTCCCAAGAGTTCTATACTCTGACTGAGTACTGATCCGTAGCGAAAAAGCCCCATTGATTCCGCCATCCTGCCACATCGATAGATTCCGTCTTTGCCATAGACAGACATCCCCGTATACTCATCGCACAAAGAGTCAAAAAAGGGCTCTATCCTTCTTTTCCCTCTGATATCCTCCTCGCTCTCCGGCACCGTGTATTTCACCGCTTCTTCCCGGAGCTTCTCTGCGAACTCCTCGCAGTCAAATCCGTCCATGATTCCAACTTTTTCCATGGCTTCGCAGAACCAGATCTGTCTTGACCATAGAAACCAGAACCCCCCCAGGCTTGCCGCCGCCATCACAAGGATGAGCAGCAACAGTTTCGTCCGTATCCGCCAGGCACGCAGACGGTGGGCGTTATAAAAGGAACGGAATTTTTCTTTAGTCACACCGGTACCCCCTTCCCCACACAGTACGGATCATCACAGGCTCCCCGGGATCCGTCTCGATCTTCCGGCGCAGGTTCCGGATATGTACCATGACCGTATTATTTGCCCCGTAATAATAGGGTTCTCCCCAGACAGACTCATAGAGATATTCCGCGGAGAAAATCTGTCTCCGGTTTTTCACCAGCAGATGGAGCAGCGCATACTCCGTATCTGTCAGATCGATCACCCTGCCACTTCTGGTAACAGTTTCCTTCACCTCATCAATCTCCAGATCATGATAGAGAAGAACGCTCTTCTCTTCTGTACTTTTTACAGAATCTCCGTTGCCTTCATTCTTTCCCCGGTAGACCTGATAACGCCTGATCAGTGCTTTTGCCCTGCTGACCAGTTCATTATATGAAAACGGTTTTGCGAGGTAGTCATCTCCCCCGCTTGAAAACCCCAGCATCTTGTCCCCTTCCTGTGTCTTTGCGCTCAGAAACAGGATTGGCGCATTGCTGTTTTTCCGAATCTCCATACAGGTCTGATATCCGTTGAGCCCTGGCATCATGATGTCGAGTATGATCAGATCAAACTCTCTTTCTCTTACCGCACTGATTGCTGTATTCCCGTCTTTTGCTTCTGTGATCCCGAATCCTTCTCCTCCCAGCAGGATATGGAGTACCTCCCGAATCTCGGGATTATCATCCACGATCAGGATCTCCGGTGACTTTTCTTCCATCTCAAACCTCCCAGACGTTCTATCTTCCTGTTAAAGTATACACGATTTTTCTCTCTCTGCATCCCTTCTTAAGAATTCTTCAGATTCTCTTTCGGTGATCATTAAGATTCCGGCACTATTCTTTTCTGCAGGATCTCTTCTGAGATTTCCTAATGAAAAAAGGAGGTTATAGCTATGAAACATTCTCCAGTGATCCGCAACTGTTTTTATCTGGCTGCGCTGATCCTGATCTTTGCAGCGCTCACTGTACTCATGATACCCGAGGACTGCGTCTTCGGTTCCCATATGGACTGGCTGAGCCAGCACGCCGCACTTGCAGAGACGATCCGGGACGCCTGTCTGGAACAGCATACTCTTCTGCCGGACTGGCTCAGCCTGGGCGGCGGAGTAAACGGTTATCAGTTCTCTTACTATGGTTTTCTGAGACCGGATATCCTGATCGGATGTCTGTTCCCGCAGATTCCCATGGTCTGGGTCCTGATCGGCTATATGCTCTCTGTCGGCCTGTCGTCTGTACTCCTTTGTTTTTTCTGGCTGAGATCTGAAGAACTTCCTTCCGTTTTTGCCTTTGCCGGAAGTATACTCTTCCTCACCGCAGGATGCCTGTTCCATCTTCACCGCCAAGTCATGTTCGTCAATTACCTTCCTTTTCTGCTCCTGTCTTTCCTCAGTATCCGAAAGAAACAGACAAAATGGCTTCCCTTATGCCTGTGCCTCATCTGGCTGAACAGCTTCTACTATGTTCTGTCCATTCTTCTGGCGATCGGGTGGTACTGGTATCAAACGGAAGGGCGTGAGTTCCTGAAAGTATCTTTCCTGAAAGGGTATATTCCCTCTGTCCTGCTCTCTGCAGCCATGGCAGGTGCCCTGCTCATTCCCACCGGTCTGGTCCTTCTGGAACACCGCCGGGGCGGAAGCATCCCTTCCCTCAGAGAACTATTTCTCCCAGATCTTTCTTTTCAAAGTATCCTGTTCAGTCCGTATGCCATGGGACTGACTCTTGTCTGCCTGTATGCCCTGCTTGCCGGACTTTTCAGTAAATCCTTCCGGAGAGACAGTATCTTCCTTCTCTTTCTGTGCCTGTTCAGAGTCTTCACCTGGGTGCTGAACGCGACACTGTATGCGCGGGCAAAAATCCTGATCCCGTTCATGCCCCTGGTCATCCTGCACTGCGTCCGTTTTTTTCAGAAAGAATGGAAACGCCTTCCACTCCCGCCTTTTGTCCTTCTGGTCCCGGTCAGCCTGCTCTGGTATGGCAGAGAACAGTTTCCCTGGATCATGGCGGAGTTGTGTCTCCTTCTGCTGCTCTGCCTTGGTACAAGAACAGCGTCCGGAAAGAGACCTGAGAAAACACCGAAAGCGTTGCAGAATCTGAAAATTGCAGGAACCGCGTCTGTGCTTCTCCTTTTGATCTGTCCCGTCGGCATCTGTCTGACCACAGCGCAGACCGAAGACTGGGTGATGAGAGACGAGATTTCTCCCGGTTTCTCCGCCGAAGAAAATTTCGACATTTCATCCCGGATCTCCTTTGCTCCGCTGTACCGTTTCGACAGTCTGGCCAAATCTCTGGAGACCAGCAACAGGTTCACGGTGAGCGGACAACACAAAAGTTCCATGTACTCTTCCGTCACCAGCCACAGCTATTCGGAGTTTTACTATGACAGGCTTCGGACTCCTGTCCGTATCAACAACCGGATTGCCCTGTTGGATTCCAGTAACCCGTTCCTTCTGTATCTGATGGGGATCCGCTATGTGGAGACAACGAAAGACTTTATCCCCGCCGGATATCAGCCCCTGTATCAGTCCGGAGAAAATGTCATTGCGGAAAACACAAGCGTACTTCCAGTCGCATATTTCACAGATACCTTTCTTTCACAGGAAGAGTATGACAGTCTGACGGATGACGGAAAGCTTGATGCCCTCGTGCGCAATACAATCGTCGATACCGGAAACAGCACAAACTCCTCCGGGGATCCGGATGGTCAGAAACTCTCAGAAAACAAGGATACCCAATACGTGTCTCCCTATGGGATTCCAGCCTTCGAGCCTGTTCTCTCCACGGATGTTCTTCCCGAGGGGCTTTCCATCCGCAAAACAAAGAACGGGTATGAAATCCACGCAGAACAGGACTGCCAGATGTCCGTAAAAATATCTGCCCCTGTCCCGGATCATGTCCTTCTCCTTCAGTTTTCTGTCCGGTCACAAAACGGAGAGGCTGTGGTCATTGATATCAACGGGATCCGCAATAAACTGTCTGGAAGTTCTGCCCCCTATCCCAATGGAAACGACTGCTTTCACTATCAGTTTGCCCCGGATCAGGGAGAAGATGTGGACAAACTCAAAGTCACATTTTCAAAAGGCAGTTATACCGTCAGTGGGGTTCAATGGTCACTCTATGATATGACACGCTTTTCTGAAAAGGAGTACACCCCTTTGAAAAAGGATTCCTCGCTCTTTTCGGACAGCCGGAAAGGAGGGACTCAGGTGCTGTCCGGCACAGTGACTGCAGACCGGGACGGCGTCTTCGCAACGTCCATCCCACTGCAGAAGGGAATGGAACTTCTCATAGACGGGAAACCCGCAGAACTTATCACCGTAAACGAGGCTTTTGCCGGCGCTCTGATGAAACAGGGCATGCATACAGTCGAACTGCGCTTTTCTCCTCCTGGAAAAACCGCGGGCTGTATCCTGAGCCTGACCTCTGCCGCGGGATATGGACTCTTTCTGATATGGAGTCTTCTGCGTTTCTGGAAACGCGGACGCGAACTCACTGCCTACCTTGTCAGCGGATGCATCACAACAGGGGTCAATTACTGCCTGTATACCGTACTCCTTTCATCCGGCTTTCACTGGGGCACTGCCAACAGTATCGCATGGGCAGCCGCCGTGGTGACCGCCTACCTGCTGAACCGAAAACTGGTATTTGCTTCAGAGGACAGTATAGTCCGGGAATTTCTGTCCTTTGCCGGTCTCCGGCTGGCAACCCTTCTGGCGGAAAATATACTGCTGGGGCTTCTCATCAGCCTGGCCGCATTCCCACCCTTCCCGGCAAAGCTGCTGGTCAGTATTGTGACCGTGGCAGGCAACTATATATTCTGTAAATTTGGTGTTTTTAAAAAGAAGGAGGAAAACCGCAATGGATAAGATCAGTATCATCATTCCCTGTTACAATGAAGAAAAAGTCCTGTCTCGCTTCTATCGAGAGACTTCAAAAGAAGTCAGCAAGATCCGGGACGCTGAGTGCGAATTCATCTTCGTCGACGATGGAAGCCGAGATCACACTCCCGATCTTCTGCAGAGCTTTACTTACATGGATCATCGCTGTAAATTCATTTGCTTTTCGAGAAATTTCGGAAAGGAGGCGGCAATGTACGCCGGTCTCAAGAACGCTTCCGGAAATTACTGTGTCTTCATGGACGCGGATCTGCAGCATCCCCCCGCTCTTCTGAAAGAAATGTACCGTGCAGTGAAAACAGAGGGTTACGACTGCTGCGCAGGCCTGCGGGAGGACCGGACTGGAGAAGGGCATGTCCGTAATCTTCTCTCCCACGCTTTTTACCGGATTCTGGGCAGAATCTGCAATCTGGACATGGCAGACGGAGCAGGTGATTTCCGTATGATGAACCGTGCCATGGCAGACGCCGTACTGGAACTGAGAGAATACAATCGTTATATGAAGGGGATCTTCTCTTTTGTCGGTTTCAGCACCAAATGGATCCCCTTCCGAAATACGGAACGTGCCGCAGGCGAAAGCAAATGGAGTTTCCGTTCCCTTTTTCGCTATGCTCTGGACGGGATCCTCTCCTTCTCTTCCGCCCCGGCATCGCTTTCGGGAGCGGCAGGCGCCCTGCTTCTCATCGCTTCGCTGGTGACGTTTCTCGGCTTTCTCTTCTCCGGTTATTTCCTGCCAGAGAGCGACAGGAACATTGTCCTTCTTCTGGTCAGTCTGATCCTGATGCTGCACGGAGTTCAGATGCTGTTTCTTGCCATTCTGGGACAGTATATCTCCCGGGACTACATGGAGAGCAAGCACAGACCCATCTATATTGAAAAACGGAGAGGCGGTTTTTAAACAAACGGACATTCCTCTCACTCTCCGATCAGTTCCTGGAACTCTTCATCCCCTCTCAGGAAATCATATCTGGGATCCGTCTTCAGTTCCTTGAGCAGGACCGGAAGGATCTTTTCCATATTATGTTCCGACTCTGTCTTATCCTCCCTCTGGTCATCTTTTTTCTGCTGACTGATATGGCGGTAGAGAGGGATGTCCGGCATTGTCCAGGGCTTCTTTGCTGCCTGGATCATCTCTCTGATATACCGCACACTCTCCCTTACATCCTGCTGCCTGACAGCCAGTTCCATAGGGATCAGAATGGAGTTGTATCCCCATAACCCGTATGCTTCTGCCGTCTTCTGCCCGATCTTTGCGATCTCCTCAGCGTCCTCCTCCCGTCCTTCATCCATTGCGAGGGTCATCAGCTTAAACAGCGCTATATGCACTTCATTGATATCTCCGAGGATTTTCCCCTCCAGGATTCTGGCCGCCTCTGAATGTTTCCCCTGTTCTGAGAGCACGTTCGCCTGCAGGATTCTCTTATCCGCCTCCCTCTGGGGGAGAAGATCCAGCAGTTCTTCCGCCCGTCTGCAATCCCCCTGTCTCATATATCTCCCGACAAGCATGTATGCAGCACTGTTTCTCGTCCACTCCTCAACAGCATGATCAAGGATAAATTCATAGCGTGCGAAGATTTTTTCCTCGTATCTTCGGCACTCTTCCTCTGTTATCTCTGCCCGTCCCAGGATAAGGAGTCCTTCCAGGGTTGTATTCAGGCTGTACATCAGCTTCATACAGTTGGGATATTCCCGGATCTTTTTCTCCGCAAGATCTGATCCTGCATCAATGCCATTTTCATTCGCCTCTTTCACTACTTCCTCACAGGCAGCAGCGATCTCCTGATCGGTCAGTTCTTCTTTAAAGCACAGCAGAGTATTCACATCTGTCTCCAGCAGCCGGGCAAGAGCAAGGAGGATCATGATATCCGGACAGGTGTTTCCTCTCTCCCATTTGTTGACCGCCGAAGCGGAGACTCCCAGCCGTTCCGCCACCTGCTCCTGGGTCATCCCCAGCTCTCTCCTTTTTTCACGTATCACCGTACTGATCGGCATAGTCTGATCTCCTTTCTTTTATCCGGAAGAGTCTGTCTGAAATCTTCAGTTTGTTCTCTCCGGCGTTTTTCTGTGTTTCTCTCTGGAGAAAATTATAGCAGAAAGGGAATCT
>DWVT01000113.1 GCA_019120075.1 Candidatus Mediterraneibacter excrementigallinarum | reverse complement strand
CTGTAGATTGCATCCGCATCCTGAACGATACGAACCTTTTCGGCTGTGATCTCGCCGATGATACGGATTCCCAGTCCCGGTCCCGGGAACGGCTGGCGATACACCAGTTCCTCCGGAATTCCAAGTTCCAGCCCTGCTTTACGGACCTCGTCTTTGAACAGGTCGCGCAGAGGCTCAATGATCTCTTTGAAATCAACATAATCCGGAAGGCCTCCCACATTGTGGTGGGATTTGATCACAGCAGATTCTCCGCCCAGACCGCTTTCTACCACATCCGGATAGATTGTTCCCTGAGCCAGGAAATCCACAGCACCGATCTTCTTTGCTTCTTCCTCAAAAACACGGATGAATTCTTCTCCGATGATTTTTCTCTTCTGCTCCGGCTCTGTCACGCCTGCCAGTTTACCGTAATATCTATCCTGAGCATTTACACGGATAAAATTCAGATCAAAGTTTCCTTTCGGTCCGAAGACCGCCTCCACTTCATCTCCCTCATCTTTGCGGAGAAGACCGTGATCTACAAACACACATGTCAGCTGTTTTCCGATGGCTCTGGAGAGCAGACCTGCCGCCACAGAAGAATCCACACCGCCAGACAGCGCCAGAAGGACCTTTCCGTTTCCTACCTTCTCCCGGATAGACTGAATTGAATTCTCCACAAAGGAATCCATCCGCCAGTCGCCCGCGCATCCGCATACACCGCGCACGAAATTATAGAGCATCTTCGTTCCTTCCTGAGTGTGGAGTACTTCCGGATGGAACTGGATCGCATAAAGTTTCTCCGCCTCATTTTCCGCAGCCGCCACAGGACAGTCCGCTGTGTGAGCTGAAATTTCAAATCCCGGCGCCACTTTTGCGATGTAGTCAAAATGGCTCATCCAGCAGATTGTCGGCGAAGAGACATCCTGAAATACCCTGGACTCTTTCTCGTCGATGATCACTTCCGTCTTCCCGTACTCTCTGACGTCCGCTTTCTTTACCTCTCCCCCGAGAACATGCATCATAAGCTGCGCTCCGTAGCAGAGCCCCAGCACCGGGATTCCCAGCTTGAACAGCTCATCCGTATAAGTCGGCGAATCCGGCAGATAACAGCTGTTCGGTCCCCCTGTCAGAATGATTCCTTTCGGGTTCATTTCCTTAATCTTCTCAATGTCCGTTCTGTAAGAATAAATCTCACAGTACACGTTGCACTCTCTGACCCGGCGCGCCACAAGCTGATTGTACTGTCCGCCGAAGTCAAGAACGATAACTAATTCATTCTTCAAAGTTCTCCTCCTGTAAAATACGGTCCCTGCGGACCGCTTACTCGTATGATTTCATTATAGTTGAGCCCATCCTGTTTTACAAGCACTTCTTACCGGACAAAACGTCTTATCCATTTATACAGGCTGCGGTTTACGCCTGACCGCCGCCCGCATACATGCTCTCCGCACAGATAAGCTCTATTCCCGATCCATATCTCAGGACTGATTATACAACAAATCCCCCGTCAGAAACTGTTCCTTCCTGTATTTTCAGGCAGTTCCTGTTCGGGGGACTGTAATCTCACCTATCGGGCACTTTATTACGCTGCATACTTTGAGATCTTCTCCTGCAGATCTGCACAGTCATCTGTGTACATCGTCAGCTGGATCACATTGTTCAGTCCGAGATTCATGATTCCAAGTATCGATTTCGCGTCAACAACCAGACGCCCTTTTTTCATATCCATATCAAATTCATACTTGGAGACTGTGTTCACAAATTCAAGGATCTCGTCAGGACTTTTAAAAGTAATCTTCATCTCGTTCATTGTCTTTTCACCTCTTCTTTGAATCAAACTGTGAATTTGCTTCAAGCTTTCATTTCTGGTCATCGCTATACATACTAACATATTTTTCCATTCTGAAAAGGGTGAAAAATTTTAGAAAGGTGTAATTTTTTAATGAGCCGACTTGCGGAATTCATTTGGCAGCATTCCCGTTTCTTCCTTAAATACTCTGCTCATATACTTTGGATCCGTGTAGCCTGTCAGTTCCGCGATCTGATTCAGCTTCAGGGTCGTATTGATCAGAAGGTCCTTGATCCGGCCGATCCTGTAATATCTCACCGTCTCCGTGAACCCCCTGCCCGTTTCTTTCTTAAACTGCGAACTCAGATATTCCTCCGATACAAAAAGCCGGTCCGCCGTCTCCTCCAGCGTAATGCCGTGGTCAAAATATTTTCTTATCATCTGGATTGCCTGCCGGATAAGCGGACTCAGTTTTTCATCTCCTTTTTCCCTGAACACTTCCTCCCGCAGAAGCCCGAGAAATTCTTCCATAGCCGCGCGGATCTGAGCCCAGGTCACAGCCTCTGTTATCGCCTGCATGCAGTACTGTATCCTCAGTTCCGACCCGATCACATGCGTAGTCTTATAGCCGTCCAGAGCGGACATGCTGAAACGGATCAGGCATTCTTTCATTTCAGCCGGGCTGTATATTCCCCTCCGGAAAATATCATACAGCCGATAATAACACCGCTTTATCTCTTCCCCGTCCTCCGCAGCTGCGGCTTTTTTGACCTGCGTCTCCAGTTCTGCCGGATATTTCAGCGGAACAATATCCAGCGCATCAATATCCTCCGGACGGATCAGTTCCCCTCTGTCAAACAAAAGATTCCACTCCCGGAGCCTCCTCAGTTCCGTCAATGTGTCCAGGATATCTCCTGAGTGATCCATGTCAGCCCAGAGACATGCCATCTCCCCGGAAATACTTCCGGCAAGAAGCGGTGCCGTATGGGTCTTGAATATCTGGAAGTCCCTGTTCTTTTCTATCCCCTTATAGATTACAGCAAAAATCATTCTCCATATATCAACTTCCAGAACACACCCTGAAAAACCATTCTCAGAAAGAGCATTTTCCAGGACACACCGGGCGTTTTCTCTCTGTGCCATATAATTACCGCCCAGCCAGACCGTAAACACTTCCCCCGGCTCCTCAAGAGTGAATCCGTACTTTTCTCTTGTCATCTGATGAAAATTCCGGTCAGGTCGAAACTGCCCGCTGAGGCATCCCGTAAAAATATTTTCGATAGTAAATGCTTTCTCCAGAGCCTTTTCGTTTTCGATCTTGTCCCGGATCTGACGGATTGCTTTCTTAAGCTGTGCCTGCTTCGCCGGCTTCAGCATATAATTATCGATTCCCAGCTCGATCGCCTGTCTGGCGTGTCCGAAATCCGTATCATCCGTAAGGACCAGGACATGAAATTCCGCATTTTCCTGACGGAGTTTCCGGAGCAGAGAGATTCCTCCTGGTTTGGGGAGCTTCAGATCCATGACGATCAGATCAGGACGTTCATTTTTTATAAGTTCATACCCGTCTTTTCCGTTCAGTGCAGTCCCTGCAACGCAGAATACTCCTTTTTTTATGCCTCCCCCTGCACTTTCATCTTCTTTTTTAAGAGACAGAAACGTCTTCTCTATCATTTCTGCAGACCGCCGGTCAGCATCTACAATGACAGCTTTCATCCAAATCTGCCTCCTTTCTTAATAAACTTTTTTCATTCTATTATAGCAGAAGGACGCAGCATCTTATCCAATCATAAAATACTGCGCCCTCCTTCATGTCCTATACCTAATAAAAGTATAAGAGAGAACCTGATAAAAGTAAAGTTTTTCCTCAGTAATATGAATTTCTCCTGTATTCCTCATCTTCATTCCAGCACCAGCGCCGCCAGAGTCAGCACCAGCAGAAACATCACATTCCACGCTGTAAACGACTTCATAAACGCGCCCTTTCTGTTCGGGTATTCTCTTGTAAAAAATTTAAACGATATCAGGCTTGCCAGAGAAGCGATCAACGTTCCCAGACCCCCAAGATTCACTCCGGTCAGCAGCGCGGAGAAATCTGTGCTGAAGCCGGACAGCAGGATCGCCGCCGGCACATTGCTGATGACCTGGCTCGCAAGAATCCCCGTCAGCAGTTCTCTTCCCTGTACCACGGAAATAAGAAAATCGCTGACTGCCGGAATCCGCTTCATATTTCCGATAAAGATAAAAAAGCAAAGAAATGTCAGCAGGAGGAAATAGTCCACAGACAGATACAGCTTTCGATCCACAAGCAGAACAACCACCATAACACAGATCAGCACCGGCTGGTACGGAAGCACCCGGAATACGACCAGAAGGCATAAAAGTAAAAGGATCAGAAAGGGGATCGTCTGGCGAAAGATTTCTCCTCCTGTCCTCTCCGACCGCTCTTTTACGACAACGTCGAGAAGAGGCTCATCCCTTCCTATAAGCACGACTGCCAGCAGCATGACAAAAGCAAGTCCCGCATAAGGCAAAACTGCCCGTGCAAATTCAGCCACAGTAAGACCTGACACCGAATACAGATACAGATTTTGCGGATTCCCGATCGGTGTCGCCATACTCCCAAGATTAGCGGCTATCGTTTCAAGAACCACCAGACGCAGAATCTGTTCAACTTTTCCACTCATACGGAACACGAGGATTGTAAACGGGACGAAGGTGATCAGGGTCACATCATTGGTTATCACCATACTGCTGAAAAAACAGAGCAGAACCATGATCGCCGAAAGCCCTCGGACACTCCCCGCTCCCTTCAACAGGAAATGTCCGAGCATGGCAAAGATTCCGATCGACTGAAAACCTGCGACAATGATCATCAGACAGAACAGCAGCGCGATCGTCCGGTAATCCGGGTAGGCCAGATATGCCGCATCCGGATGCACCATAAATGCCGACAGCACTGCCAATATAAACGCTACACATAAAACAGTTTCATTTTTAATCAGTATCTTCAATAACTTCATAACAGACTCCATTCTGCCGCCTGACAGCGGCCTGCCGGACAGGATCGACCAGCCGGCTGAACAAACATTCCTATTATATATCGCTCTACTGATCAAAGCAACCAAAAAACAGCCCGGAAATTTGTTAAAACAGCTTGAAAATATATCAGTATTGTATAAAAATCCAGACACATCATGACAGTTATACGCCGCCGCAGGATTCAGGCAGCCCAAAACGTTGCAACACTTTCACCTTGCTGCCCTCGCAATAAAAGCAGGTACTGTCTCGGCGGTTACCTTTCAATGTATTCAGCCGCCTTTTAGTCCTGCTTTTACTGCCTTCACTATTTCTTTTACCCATGCTGATGAAGATACTTCTCTCTCGTAGCCATCCCGCCCCGGATATGCCTCTCCGATTTATTCATATCCAGCACCTTCCTCGCTTCCCGGGCCAGGGAGGGATTGATCTGGAGGAGCCGCTCAGTGACATCCTTATGTACCGTACTCTTACTGATCCGAAACTGCTTCGCTGTCTGTCTTACCGTCGCACCATTTTCTATGATATAATTCGCAATCTCCACGGCTCTTTCCTCAATATAATCTTTCAAAAAAATCCCCCTGCAAACATTGTTTTTACAATGTATGCAGGGGGAAAGTCACTTATTCACATCCTAGAAAATATGATAATTCACAACCAGCGCCGCAAATACAATGGAAACCATCGACAGGAGCTTGATCAGAATGTTAATGGACGGTCCTGACGTATCCTTGAACGGATCACCAACGGTATCGCCGACAACTGCAGCTTTATGACACTCGCTGCCTTTTCCGCCGTGCTTTCCGCCTTCGATATACTTCTTCGCGTTATCCCATGCGCCGCCCGAATTGGCCATGAAGATCGCCATCAGGAATCCGGTCGCTGTAGAGCCGGTAAGAAGTCCGATCACACCGTTATATCCGAGGATCAGACCGGTCAGGACCGGAGTAATGATCGCAAGGAGCGTAGGAAGGATCATCTCATGAAGGCTTGCCTTTGTACAGATATCAACGCAGGTCTCGTAATCCGGATCCACTTTTCCCTGCATCAGGCCTTTGATTTCCTTGAACTGACGTCTTACTTCTACAACGATACTCTGTGCTGCACGTCCGACAGAATCCATCGTCAGAGCTGCGAATACAAAGGGCAGGCAGGCTCCGATGAAGATACCCACAAGTACAGTCGGATTCATAACGCTCATATCAAGCGTGACAGAATCTCCGCCCACTTCCTGTACCTTTTCCACATACGAAGCAATAAGTGCCAGAGCTGTCAGTGCTGCCGATCCGATTGCGAATCCTTTTCCCGTAGCAGCTGTTGTATTCCCCAGAGAATCCAGAGCATCGGTACGTCTTCTCACATCTTCCTCAAGCCCTGCCATCTCTGCGATACCTCCTGCATTGTCCGCAATCGGTCCATACGCATCTGTCGCCAGAGTGATTCCCAGAGTTGACAGCATACCTACTGCAGCAAGAGCGATTCCATAAAGCCCTCTCGTCGACTCGATAAAACCGCCTGAGAAAGCATAGGCCGCCATAACGCAGATCGCGATGATAATGATCGGAACTGCCGTAGAGAGCATTCCAAGACTCAGTCCCCCGATGATCAGCGTCGCAGAACCCGTCTCTGATTTATCTGCCAGATTCTGTGTTGGTTTATATGTATCTGATGTAAAGTACTCGGTGAAGAATCCGATCAGTACACCGGCAAGCAGTCCGGCAAGTATAGCAAAATAAACACCGATAAAATCTCTTCCAAGAATGAACCACACGATTGGGAAAGCGATAACCGCGATGAGGAGCGCACTTGTATTCGTTCCTCTTCTGAGCGCTTTCAGAAGCGTACTCTGATCTGTACTCTCGCCTGTCTTTACGAGAAGGGATCCAAGAATAGATGCCAGCACTCCGATCGCTGCAAGAAGCATCGGTATTGCGACTGCGTTTGCACGGTCAACAGATTCTATCTTATTAAATGCGATAACTCCAAGTGAGCACGCTGACAGGATGGACCCTACATATGACTCATAAAGGTCTGCTCCCATTCCGGCAACATCACCTACATTATCTCCCACATTGTCAGCGATAACCGCCGGGTTTCTCGGATCGTCTTCCGGGATTCCGACCTCAACCTTACCTACAAGGTCCGCGCCGACATCCGCCGCCTTTGTATAAATACCTCCGCCCACACGGGCAAACAATGCCATGGACGAAGCGCCCATTCCAAAAGTAAGCATCGTACTTGTCACATCTTCCAGTGGAAGTTTAAACACCAGTTTCAGAAGCAGGTACCAGATCGAAATGTCCAGAAGACCAAGTCCTACCACCGTAAATCCCATGACAGAACCAGCTGAAAAGGCTACATTCAGGCCTTTATTCAGACTCTTCTGGCATGCCGCAGCAGTTCTCGCATTTGCACGCGTCGCGATCTGCATTCCCACAAATCCCGAAAGACCTGAGAAAAATCCTCCGGTCACAAACGCAAACGGAACATATGGTGTCAGGAACCCTGTGATCGCCATGATCAGAAGGATCACGAACATGATCGCGAAAAATCCGATCAGGATCTTATACTGGCGTCTCAGGTACGCCATTGCCCCCTGATGGATCGATGCAGAAATCTTTTTCATCGTGTCGTTTCCTTCCGGAAAGCGTAGAACTTTCTGCGCCCTGCTCGCCACAAACAGGAGTGCGATAATGGAGCCGCATAGTGTCAGTAGTGCCAATTCATTATCCATTTTTCTCTCTCCTCCATTCTGTTTCGAAGTGCCCTCGTGAACACTCCTTTAAAATTTATGAATACGAGAATTATTATAACACCTTTATAAAAATTTTAGTAGATTTTTCTCATTTATTTTTAATTTTAATAGTATATTTATGCAATTTTGAGTCAAAAGACGGACTGCCCGTCCGGGCAGTCCGTCTTTTTTCACAATATCCTGTTGTCAGAATTCAAATACGGCAACGCCGTACGGCGCCAGAGGATATGCGAATGAATACTTCTTTCCATCGCATTCCTGTTTCACCGGCTTATAGAGCAGCGGCCTCGGCTCGCCCTTGCCGCCGTACTGAACATCATCACTGTTCAGGATCAGCCTGCACTGCTTTCTTCTCGGAACTCCTACTCTGTAGTCGCGGCGCTCCATTGGCGTAAAGTTCAGAACAAACAAAAGGTTCTTCTTATTATCCTTGGAATGTCTGATGAAGCTGTAAATACTGCGGAAGCAGTCATCCGCATTCACCCATTCAAATCCTGCAGGGTCATTGTCCAGTTCATACATCGCCTTATTTTTCTTATACAGATGGAGCAGGTCTCTGTACCAGTTCTGGATCGCCTGATGCTCCGGCTCGGCCAGCAGGTACCAGTCAAGTTCCCGTTCCTCGCTCCACTCGCGGAGCTGAGCAAACTCCTGGCCCATAAACAGAAGTTTCTTTCCGGGATGGCCCATCATAAATGCATAACCTGCTTTCAGGTTCGCATACTTGTCAAACCCAAGTCCCGGCATCTTATTGATCATGGAGCATTTCAGGTGAACCACCTCGTCGTGAGAAAGCACGAGGATATAATTCTCACTGTATGCATAGGTGCTGGCAAACGTCATCATATTGTGGGCATTCTTTCTGAAATACGGATCCAGCTTCATGTACTCTGTGAAATCGTGCATCCATCCCATATTCCACTTCAGACTGAACCCAAGTCCGCCGTCTTCCGGCGCTCCGGTCACCTTCGGCCATGCCGTAGACTCTTCGGCGATCATTACGGCGCCGTGATTCCTTCCAAGCACTACCGAGTTCAGATGCTTGAAGAACTCGATCGCCTCAAGGTTCTCGTTGCCGCCGTACTTATTCGCAACCCACTGCCCATCCTGCTTTCCATAGTCCAGATAAAGCATGGAGGCCACAGCGTCAACCCTGAGCCCGTCCACATGATAATGCTCGATCCAGAACAGGGCATTGGCGATCAGGAAGTTCTTTACCTCCGGTTTTCCGTAATCAAAGATCTTAGTACCCCAGTCCGGGTGCTCTCCCTTTCTCGGATCTGCATATTCATAAGTCGGAGTCCCGTCAAAGTCAGCCAGTCCGTGCGCATCTCTCGGGAAATGTGCCGGTACCCAGTCAAGGATAACGCCGATCTTATTGCGGTGCAGATAATTGATCATATATGCAAAATCTTCGGGTGTTCCGTATCTGGAAGTCGGCGCATAGTAGCCGGTTACCTGATATCCCCAGGATCCGTCAAACGGATGCTCTGCAATACCCATAAGCTCAACATGCGTATAACCCATATCCTTTACATACTTTGTGATGGCCTCTGCGAACTCACGGTACGTGTAGAAGCCTTCGTCCTCTGTTCCGGGATGTCTCATCCAGGAGCCCATGTGGACCTCATAGATCGACATCGGGTTCGTCCTGTTGTCCCATGTCTTTCTATTCTCCATCCACGCGTCATCCGTCCATTTCAGGTGAGAGATATCCGCAACTCTTGATGCCGTTCCCGGTCTGAGCTCCGCATAATTCGCATACGGATCAGCCTTGAAAATACGCTTGCCCTGCTGCGTCTCAATACAGAACTTGTAGAGATCCCCCACATCTACTCCCGGTACAAAACAGGTATAGATCCCCATCGGCTCCTGCCGCTCCATATAGTTCGCCTCAAAATCCCAGCCGTTAAAATCGCCTACGACCGCAACTCTGCGCGCATGGGGTGCCCACACCGCGAAATAAACACCGGAGACTCCGTCCACTGTCACCTTATGTGCACCCATTTTTTCATAAATCTCATAATGGTTGCCCTGACCAAAAAGATACTGGTCAAGTTCTCCGATCTCATAAGGCTGTACCTTTTTATCTGTGCCTTTTTTCTTAACCATAAAGCCCACCTCGCCGCTCGAATTTTAAATCCGTTTTCTGTACAAATCCGGCAGAAACTGCCGGATTTGTCAGGCTATACGCATAAAAACGGTTACTCATTTTTATATAAGCCTATTATACTGGAAAGATTCAGAAAAGAAAAGAGAAAAGCAGTCCTGAAATAAAAAATAGACAGCCTTTTTCAAGACTGTCTATTAATATTATGCAATATTAAATATTAAAATCTTTTTCTGATAACAGAATTCTGTCAGAATCATCTGTATTTTTTCCAAATACTCTTCTGACCAGTTTCTTTGCAGAAGCTTTCTGCGAATGCTGTATCGCCTCATCCATAATCTCTTTCACCTCGGCCACGGTAACGGCATGATCCTCTCTCTGAAGAGAATCGATCCTGCTGTAGAGTGCAAGGATTCCCATCTCATCAATGCGGTAACCGTTCTCCTGCGCATAAGTCTGGCCGAATGTCACAAGCTCATCGTTGATAAAGATCGGCACCTCGAGACGTGAGGTAAATTTGCGTCTGAACTCGCGGTTGGAAGAGAGGAGACGGTCAAGCGGTTTTCTCTGCTCCTCCAGAACGATCAGGAGTTCTCCTGTATCCTTTTCCATTGCTTTATTCAGACGGGCAACGGTCTTCTCGTTCATCTTTCCCGCCTTCTCGATGATCAGCGCTCCTCCATAGAGCTTATCGATGATATCTCCGATCTTCTTTTTATTCAGAGACTCGCCTGTAACGATAGCAACCTTGCCCTGACGGATATTCCGCTGTTTCTGGATCGCTTTCACAACATCCACCGCAAGGACGGTCTTTCCGTTTCCTTTATTGCCAATGATCAGAAGATTTCCGGTCCTTGATGTACCTCTGCGGTTCGTGCAGTTCTTATCCTGCTCCAGGACATCTACAAGCTGCTCGCTCATTCCGCGCACAGGCACGAAGTAGGAGAACAGTTTTTTCTGTTCATCCGTCAGTCCCGCCCGGGTTCCGATTCCGCTCTGTGCTTCCAGATCGTAACGCCCGTGAACTACAAATCCGGTGTCGCTCAGTGACAGTGCATCTGAGATCTCATCCAGCGGCAGCGGAGATGTCTTTCCTGTAGCGATCAGCTTCGCTGTCTCTTTTCTGCTCAGCGGCGTCGTCGCTGAAAGGATGTCCATTTCTTCATCATCGTCATCCGGAACTTCTCTGTCGTCCGGCTCTGTACTGTGTTCCGGATTCACCCGGAATTCTTCCTCAAAATCCGGCATCTCATTATCGTAGATGTCGTCCTCGTCTTCGTATTCCGAATAATACTCTTCTTCCGCCTCGTCAGCATAATCTCTGCCGTACTCTTCCTCGTCCTCATAAACGCTGTCCGGCTCGTCATAATCATCGTCCCAGTAATCTTCCGAATCATCCAGTTCCAGATCATCATCGATCCTGAGCTCATCCGCAACCTTCCCCATGTTTTCGTGCGGCACGTCGTCTGTCTTTTCCTTCTTTACCGGTTTCGGCTCTTCCTGAGGTATAACTCCTTCGATCTCATCGATCAGGCGCTGAATATCCGGCGGAAGGATCGGTTCTGTCTTTTTCTTATTTTCCATGATTTCCCCTGCTGTTTCCCCTTCTGTCAAATCTTCCTGCTCTGCTTCTGCAGGCTCTGCTTCGTCATCTTCCGACTCTTCTGTATCTCCCCATGTTTCTTCTTCAGAGGCTTCCTCTTCGAACTCTTCGTAATCATCTGCTTCAAGCTCTTCTGTATTGTCATACTCTTCCGAATCATCCGCTTCAAGCTCTTCCGCTTCCTCGTATTCCTCTGACTCGTCTGCTTTAAGCTCTTCTGCTTCCTCATATTCTTCCGAATCGTCCGCTTCAAGTTCTTCCACTTCTTCGTATTCTTCCGAATCATCCGCTTCGAGCTCTTCCGCTTCCTCATATTCTTCCGAATCGTCCGCTTCAAGCTCTTCCGCCTCTTCATATGCCTCCGCGTCATCTGCTTCGAGTGCTTCTGTATCCTCTGGAGAAACGGCAGCGTTTTCCATGCCGGATGCCGTATCTTCTTCCACGACTTCCGCTTCCACAGCCTCTATCGGCTCCTCCTCTTCCGTCAGATCCTCTGAATCCTCCATCTGAAGCTCCCAGTCAGAAAGAATATCTGCAAAGCTCATCTGCCCTTCGACCTGCTCGCTGTCTGCTGAGGTCTCCGTGGCATCTTCTGTATTTTGTTCTTCATCCGCATCTTCAAGGAACTCTTCCGCCTCTGTTATATCGAGACTTGCCTCCGTGCTCTCTTCTTCCTCCTCTGAGACTGTCTCCTGTGCAGACACATCCACAATCTCTTCAGCCTCTTCCGGAACAAGTTCTGTCATTCCAGACGCTGCAGGCACTTTCTCCTGAAGTTCTTTCTCCTCTGCGATCTGATTGACCATCTCAAGGTCGACCACCGACTCTATTTCACCGATTGCGTCTTCCAGATCTGCCATATCAGTCTCCCCGGAAGCCTCAGCCGGTTCCTCCGTAAGTACAGGCTCCTCTTCCTGATCTTCCTCCAATTCCGGCGGCGTTATCTCTGTAATGTCAGAGTCCATTTTGGGCTGAAGCAGCTGCTTGAGCGCTTCATCAAGGCGCATTGTATCGCCAATCTTCTTCTGTCCTTTTTCCTGTCCCGGATGCTCTGTTTCCGCAGGCTCAGTTTCGCTCTCTTCCGTTTCTGCCCCGCTGTCTTTCTCTTCCTCTGACACAGTCCCTTCTTCTTCCTGGGATGCAGCGTAGGTCTCCAGATCCGGAATCTCTTCTGTTTCTGTGCTTATCTTACCGCTTCTTTTATCATATTTTTCCTGCTGTGAAGGAGTCAGAGGCTTGTACTGCATCTTAAGCTCCATCGCCTTATACACATATTTGCCCTCGCTGAACCACAGGATCAGGTCATCACATTCTTCCAGACACTCCGTGATCATCCCCGCTTCCTGATACAGCTTTGCCAGCTCATATGCCCACTCTTCAATATATTCGGCCTTTTTAAATTCTTCCAGGGCTTCTATCTGCTGTTCGATCGGAGCATTCTGTGCGCGGAGAATCTGATATCTTAAAATATATTGATTCGGATCTTTCGGAGCGATCTGCATAAAATCATCATAATAATCTATCGCCTCTTCAACATTCCCTGTTTTGATTGCCAGCGAACACAGGCGGTAAAGCACCTTACGGCTGCCTTCTGCACGGTGATAAGCGATTCTGAGGACATCGTAACTTTTCTTGTACTCGTCATTCTTTTCATAAATATCGCTGACATTCATCAGCATCGTAACATTCCGTACTCTTTTCCAGTCAATTATATCCGCTATCTCCGCAGCTCTGCTGTATTCACCGTCTTCCATAAGTTCAAGCATTTCTTGTGTCTTTAACTTATATTCATACTTATCCACCGCAATCACCTCATCGAAAATAATATCTTTTTCCCACATTCTATCGCTTTCATGTCACATCTGCAAAAGCCAATATTCTTTCAATAGTTTAGCATATGAGACTCATAATGTCAAAAAAATGCATCCTCAATTGACATTGACGATGCATTTTATGATTTATTTAATTTTTTCATTATTTTTATTTTATATTAAATCGGAGGCATTTATTTGATTCACGTTCCTGTGAGACCTCTGCCGTCTGTTATCTCATCAGCGGTCGATTTACTAAGACCAGCTTATTAAATCTACCCTCCTTCAATAACAAATTGAGGTTCATAACAAAATCC
>DWVT01000112.1 GCA_019120075.1 Candidatus Mediterraneibacter excrementigallinarum | reverse complement strand
GATCGGTATCCCGCTGGCTGCCGGCGTGTGGTATCCGATCTTCGGATGGCTGTTGAACCCCATGTTCGGGGCCGCGGCCATGAGCTTTTCCAGCTTCTGCGTGGTAAGTAATGCATTGCGTCTTAACTGGTTCAAAATGTATGACACCAGTAAAGATAGAAAAATCAAAACAAAGAAAAACAACAAGGAGGACAAAACGATGACAAAAACAATAAGTATTGAAGGTATGATGTGCGGACACTGTGAGGCTACAGTAAAGAAAGCGCTTGAAGCTCTCAGCGGAGTGGAGAATGCGGAAGTCAGCCATACAGAAGGCACGGCGGTTGTTACTTTAACTTCTGACGTCAGCGATGACGTGCTCAGAAAAGCAGTTGAGGATAAGGATTATAAAGTTACAAAAATAGCATAAATCCATCTGATCCGGAAGAGATAAGAAAAACAGGTCAGGGGCGCAGGCTGATGATGGCCGGCCGCTGACCTGTTTAATTATCAGGAATTAAAGGAACTCTCTCTATATATTCACTCAAAAAAGCTTTTTCCCTGCGTCTTCTGCTTTTGCAAAAGGTCCCGGAAGCACGCGGATGCCTCTGTGATTTCCGAAATAATCCGTGTCAAAGACAATGTCTGTCCCGTCCGGATTTTCAAACCTCTCTTCCGGCTCAAACGCATACCCCAGAATATCACTGTTTACCATACCGTCCGCGAAATCTCCCAGGAAATCATAGAGGTTTGTGGACAGTACCGGACATCCTTCCTCCATGTTCAGGTCAACGGTGACTTCATGCTCCGTATCCACCAGATTGCCGGTTTCCTTTTTATATGCTTTGGCGCCGTTGAAATAGACATTCCCTTTGACCCATACAGGGAGTTTTGCACTGTGGGCAGTCTCCAGTTCAGCCATATCCGGTGTGTCTGTATCCATGTCAAACATTTTGATCCATTCATCATAAACCGGATATTCATCCAGTACATGAGTCCCCACTTCCCTGTTCTCCTCATCCGTTCCCTCGGAGCTGTCCCTCAGAGTAGTGAACGGCCTGGACGGCCATTTCTGCACAAAAATATTGTTATAGAAACGATCGTCTCCGTGAAGGATGGTCATAAAGCCCATGACTTCTGTTCTGTGGGGAATGTGATATGGTGTGTACCGCGGGCCCGTTCCCTCCCCGACGCAGGTCAGAGCGCCGCAGATCAGGTTGTGCACCATGGCAACCCCTTCCGTAGCCATACGCAGAGTGGCGTCAGAAAGCAGGATATTGTTATCAATAAGCGTAGGTCCATGTCCCACCTCTACAAAAATATCCTGACTCATCATGCCGCCTTTCAACTGCCGGGCAGATTCCGGCCTCTGATTATCATGGAACAGGTTCTGGGTGATGCGGGTGCCCTGCGCTTCCCAGTCGCACCAGATTCCCATGGTACAGTGATGGATGTGGTTCCGGCGGTAGATCACGTCAATGGCCGCATGCATTTTGATGCCTGCGATCTCCGCGCCTCCCAGTTCCATCATATTGTTGATATGATGGATATGGTTGTCCTCGATAACAGAGAATACGCCTCCCATACGGCCGATAATACCGCCCTGTTCACAGTTGTGGATATTACAGCGGCGCACAATATGGCTTCCCACTTTTTCTTTCAGCCAGCCATGGTACTGTCCCCTGCAAACAGCGTCGCGCTCCATTTGCGTAGGGCTCTTCACATGTCTGCGGGTAAAGTAATGATCGTTGTCCGGATCCAGATATTTGCCAAGAGAGATCCCTGCACATTTACTGTTGCTGATCTCACAGTCTTCAATGATCCAGCCCCTGGACCAGTGGGGTCCGATCATACCGTCCTGATAAGCCGCCGGCGGCGCCCATGTAGTTGCCGCTTTGTTAATGTTAAACCCGCTGACCGTGATGTAGCCGACGCCCGTTTCTGAAGGCATAAAGCATTCCCGTCGGACATTGATCTCTACATTTTCCCCGTTTGGATTTTTCCCCTGGAAGTTGGCATAGATCACAGTCTCATCCCCATCCTGCTCCGAATACCATTTATAAACAGAAGCTTCCGGTTCCCAGGAACATTCATAGACCTTTCCTTCTATACATGCCTCCAGGCTCTCCGCCTCATAGAGCATCCTGTCATTCAGATATACAGCCCCCGTATGTTTGCTGCGTCCGGCGAAATACCAGTCTCCATATACATATGTGGTATACGGGTTATAATTTCCGAAGGCAGAGTTGTTGATCCGGGTTACCCAGGTAGTATCCTGATAAAGTTTCCAGTCTTTCGCTTCCTCGGCCCCGGTGATCACCGCGCCTAAAGGCTCTGTGCTGCGATAGACGATCCGGGCTTCTTCTGTTCCGGCATTTTTCGGATTCACATATTCGCGGTAAATCCCCGGCGCTACCAGTACTTCATCGCCTGCCGCCGCCACCTGCGCCGCATCGTTGATGTGTTTAAACGGCATCTCTCTGCTTCCGTTTCCCTGGCGGGAAGCTTTTACGTCCACATAAATTTTCATATCCGTTCGATACCTCCTGAAGTAATATTTCTTATGCCTCTATTTTATTTTCTTTCTCAAATAAAAGTTTTCATGATTCCGGATATTTCTTTTAGATTTCAGCATATATTCTTCGCTTCTTTGGAGATCAAAACGTTGTCTTTCTGTTCCGTTCCCGGTATTCTTTGGGAGACTGGTGCATTTTTTTCCGGAAGGCGGTGCTGAAATGGCTTACGCTTCCGTAATGAAGGCATTCCGCAATATCCTGTATTTTTCTGTCTGAATACAGCAGCAGCTTGCAGGCCGCTCCGATTTTAATCTCAGCAATATATTCTGTGATCGGGATTCCCTCATATTTTTTAAATAATTTCTGCATATATTCCTTTGAAATTCCCAGTTCCTCCGCAATTTCCCGTATCGATATTTTCGCAAATCTTTTGGACAGGATATTTTTCTTCACTTCCTCTACATAAAAGTTCATGCTGCTTTTCTTCTTGTGATCCGCCACCAGCCGTGCGAAATAGATCTGGCTCTCTCTGCGCAGACGGTCCATTTCCAGGACCGTCCTGCACTCTGACAGCTTTTTCAGATAAATATCATTGTTAATAAACCCTTCCGCAGAACTGAGTCCCCCTTCTATAGCTGCTCTTGCAGCCATGGAAATGCCAATGACCGCCATATATTCCTCATTTTTCTTCAGATCATTTATGATAACAGGATGGGAAGGAGTTTCATAGAAAGCCTGTTTTTCCAGGTATTCTGCATCTCCTTCTTTGATATGATCATATAAAATCAGTTCGTCCCTGTAGGTGTGGTTCTTTTGAAATGCATCCATCTGACGCAGTTCTTCCCTGATGGCCTGCTCCCGCTCCATGTCCTTCCTGTTATCAGCGGCAGGCGTCTCCGGGATATCCCTTTTCCTTTCTTCCTCAAACTCTTCCCCGGTCAGAAAAGACGCCAGGGCAAAAATATCGTCCAACTGACATTTCGGACATTCCCTGATCTTATTTTTCCGTATAAAATATCTGCACTCAAAAGCATCCGTTCTTCCATAAGAGAAGGGCCCCAGAATAAAAAGTTCTTCTTCTCCCCTGCAGGCACACAGACCTATCGGCACCAGAGCATCATAGGGGAGAAATAAAAAATTCTTTCCCATAAGCCCTTCCTTTGCTTCCTTCAGCCTTTCTGCCTCAAATTTTTCCGGTTCTTCATGGATACAGGTAAATTCCTTCAGCTTCTTCCATTCCGGGGTGTAGACTGTTGTGGGGATCCGGCTGAAGCGGAATAAAATTTTCATGGTATTTTCGTCATACATAATGGTGCTTCCTTTCTTCTGCCTTCCGGCATGTTTAACAGATCCGGAAGTATTATTATCATAACAAAACTTCAGATTTCTTTGCTGCCATGCTATAATAGCCACAGAAATATTCAGTAACTGTCTGTGTTTTTACAGATTTTAAAATCCATATTTTTATTCAGATTCAGGAGAATGCCTATGAACACAAGACCCGTTTTTCATGGAAGTGATATTGAAAAAATCTGCGAATATTATCATCTGGAGAAAAAAGACATCGTCAACTTCGGCGCCAACGTCAACCCGCTGGGACTCTCCGAAAATGTAAAGGACGCCATCGCCTCCCACCTTGATCTGCTCTCCTCCTATCCGGACAGGGAGTACACTTCATTGAGAGAGACGATCTCAGGTTATTGCGGTATCCCCGCTGATTTTATCCTGCCGGGAAACGGTTCCAGCGAACTGATCTCCCTCCTCATCGAGGCGCGCGCGCCAAAACGGACGCTCATCCTTGGCCCCACCTACTCCGAATACTCCCGGGAGCTCTCTTTCTCCGGGAGCAGCCAGGAATACTATCACCTGAAGGAAGAGGATGATTTTCAGCTCGATGTAGAAGATCTGTGCCACACACTGGAAGCCGGAGGATATGATTTCCTCATCCTCTGCAATCCAAATAATCCCACCTCCTCCGCCATCCTGCAGGAGGATATGAGACAACTTCTCCGCTTCTGCAAAGACAGTGATATCTTTGTCATGATTGACGAGACCTACGTGGAATTTGCCCCCGATATCAGCGCCGTCACCGCAGTCCCGCTGACCCGGGAGTTTGAAAACCTCATGGTACTGCGGGGCGTCTCCAAGTTCTTCGCTGCCCCCGGCATGCGGCTCGGCTACGGGATCACAGGGAATCAGGGTTTTCTCCGGAAAATGAAAGAAAAGCAGATCCCCTGGTCCTTAAACAGCATTGGCGCCTTCGCCGGAGAACTGATGCTCAAGGATATCGACTACATCGACCGGACCCGCAGTCTCATCCTCTCCGAGAGGGACCGTCTCTATCAGGCGTTGTCCGCTGATCCGGACTATAAGGCATATCATCCTTACGCGAACTTTATCCTGCTGCGGATCCTGAAACAGGGCGTGACTTCCTTCGATGTATTCGAACGCTGCATCAAAAACGGGCTCATGATACGCGACTGCGCCTCCTTCCAGTGTCTGGACGGAGAGTACATCCGCTTCTGTATCATGATGCCCGAAGATAACACGCGGCTTCTTCATCAGCTGAGGATGCAGTGAGAATAAAATCACTGCATCCCCGATCCGGATTCATATCACCTTGTGCCCCAGCCATTTCCTGCTTCGGAATCTCACTGTATAGATCACACCCCTTACGGTCCAGTCCGTGAACATTCCGATCCACACCGCCATCGGTCCCATCCCGAAGACTCTGGCAAGCACGATAGCAAGCGTTACTCTGCAGAACCACATGGAGATTACTGACACCGTCATCGTAAATTTCACATCGCCAGCCGCCCGGAACCCGTATGCAGGGATAAAGGACATGACCCAGACGACCGGTTTCACGATGGTGATCCATGTCACCATATGAATGCACATCCTCGCGCTCTCCGGCTCCATTCCCCCGAAATACGTGATCGGATGGACAAGAGCGAACATGACAAGGCAGGATACTATGATAACAACCTCAGAGATGACGCAAAGCTTCTTCACATAATACACTGCCTCTTCTTTTCTCCCTGCGCCCAGTGTCTCTCCCACCACGGTCATCAGGCCGATCCCCACGCCGATGGCCAGGATCCCGTTCAGATTCTCTATGATGTTTGTCATTCCCTGGGCGGCGATCGCCGCCGTCCCCATCAGGGACACGGTAGACTGGATCGCCAGTTTCCCGAACTGGAACATACTGTTCTCCACGCCGGAAGGAATGCCGATCCGCAGGATCCTCCTGATCTCGCCCCAGTCCGGGCGGATAGAATGATACTGAGTAAGAGATACAGTCAGCCGCGGGTTCCTCAGTTTGTACATTACCACTGTCATGGCGAAGATCCTTGCCAGAAGGGTCGCGCAGGCAGACCCCGCCACACCGAATCCCAGTCCCCAGACAAACAGCAGGTTCAGCACCAGATTGACAAGATTTGACGCCACCGAGATCAGCATTGGCAGCCGGCTGTTCTCCTGCGCCCGCAGGATGCTGGAGCCGTCGTCATACAGGGCGATAAACGGATAGGATATGGCAGAGAAGAAGAAATACTGCTTCGCATTTTCCATGACTGCATCTTCCACCTCGCCGAAGATCAGCGACAGGATCTGTCCGTTAAAAACAATGCACAGCACCCCTATGACCAATGACATCATAAATGTAATGAACACGAGCTGTCTCGCCGCCTCTTTCGCATGCCCCTCCCGCCTGCATCCCAGATAGTGGGAGCAGACCACCGTTCCCCCTGTCGCCAGCGCAAAGAACGCCTGCACGATCAGGATATTGATGGAGTCCACCAGAGATACCGCCGAGATCGCCGCCGATCCCAGATTGCTCACCACCAGCGTATCCACAGTCCCCATAAATGAATTCAAAAGCTGATCCACTGCCAACGGTATGAGCAGCGCCGCCAGCTTCCGGTTGTCAAACAGCTTCTGTTGATTTTCCTCTTCCATTCCTTTTACTCCCTCTGTCCTTATCCGGACTGTTTTCTCCCGCAAAAAGGACCGGGCGCTCCGGTCCTTTCTCGTTTCTCTTATCTTTTTACAAAATATTCCTCATACCACACAAGGAAGGTATAGATCGTCCACACTTTCCTCCAGTTGTCCGAATTTCCTCCCACATACTCATCAAAGATCGCATTGATCTCATCCACTTTGAAGAACTTCTCCGCGATATCGCTGTGGAACAGCCTGCGCACGTCCCCATTGTATCTCTCATCCGCCATCCAGATACGGATCGGTACGATGAAGCCCAGTTTCTTTCGGAACGCGATCTCATCCGGCAGGACCTTCGCCGCCGCCGTACGGAAAGCCACCTTGTTCTGCTCCTCGTTGACCTTGAACCTTGCAGGCATCCTGGATGCGATATCAAAGATCCTTCTGTCTGTCAGCGGCATACGGATCTCAAGCCCGGCGGCTGTGCTCATCTTGTCCACATTCAGATAGATGTCGCCTTCCAGCCAGATCTGGATATCCACATCAGACATCTTTGTCAGCGGGTCAAGTCCTTCTGTCTCCTCATAAATGTGCTGTACCAGTTCGATCGGCAGCACATCCGGGTCGTATTTCTTAAGGATCTTCTTTTTCTCATCCTCCTTCATGATGTTCGTGTTGCCCACATAGAAAGTCTTGAGGTTATCCCCATAACGCTCTGCGTTGCGGTACATATTGTATCCGCCGAAGAACTCGTCCGCGCCCTCGCCGGAGTAGCACAGCTTCGTGTGCTCCGCCGTCGCGTTGCAGGCGATGGTAAATGCGATCGCAGACGCATCGCCCAGCGGCTGTTCCATGTTGTACATCACATAGGGAACGATCTCAAAATACTCTTCCGGCGTGATCAGGCATCTGGAATTCTTGCGTCCCAGGATGTCCGCCGTCTGTTTTGCCAGTCCGGACTCATCGAAACGCGCCTCCTCATACCCGCAGGAATCCGTCATCTCCGCGTCCGACATCGCCAGCACATAGGAAGAATCCACACCGCCTGACAGGAAAGATTCCGCTGTCTCGTCCTCTGTCTTCACCTCCGGCATGATCTCCTGTATCGTCGTATGAATCTCGTCCGCCCACTCTTCCAGCGTCCTGCTCTCATCCGGATGGAACGTCGGCGTCCAGTAGCGCTCGATCTGCAGTTTCCCGTTCTGCCAGATCAGATAATGTCCCGGCATCAGTTTTTTCAGCCCGCGGAAAAATGTATTCTCTCCCGCCACATAGGTCAGGCTCAGGTATATCTGCAGCATCTCTTCGTTCAGTTCCTTTTTGAACTCGGGCTGCTCCATGATCTGGCGGATCATGGTCCCGTAAAGGAGTTTCCCGTCCTCCGTCTCGTAATAGTAGAACGGCTTTGTTCCGAAGTGGTCCCTTAAACAGAACAGCTTTTTCTCCTCGTCATCCCAGAGAGCGAAGGCGAACATCCCGTACATATGGTCCGCCATCTCGTATCCCCATGTCTCGTAGGCTCTGACCAGGATCTTCTCCTCCCGCTCTTCTCTTGTCAGATCCAGAGGAAGCTCCAGGCGCTCGCAGAGTTCCTCCCAGTTTCTGATATGTCCCCGGTATTCTTTCACTGTTATCATTTGTGAATCCTCTCCTGTAAAAAATGTCGAATCTTGTCTTTGCTACACCAACTATTATAAACGAATCCGGGAGCATTTCAACCGGTTTTCATGCAATGACAAGCCCGGAAATTCCCGGAGTCCAATTCCGGGCTTGCAGGCGGCCGCCAGGATCTCATGCAAGCCCGTGCTTTGGCTCATCGACGTTGCAAAAAGGCTGCCGGAATCTTCCGACAGCCTTTTTCTATCCATAAGCATTATAGTTCAGGACTTTTGATCCTGATATCACTTTGTAGTCAAAACTCCTCTCACAAGCAAGCTTGCGTCGGAGTTTTGTCTATTTGACCCTGGTATCATCATTTTATATCATCTCGTCCTTCTTTGCCAGGATCGCCTCTACTGCCGCACACGCCGGGCAGTCACAGTATTTTGCTCCTGCGGCCTTGATCTCTTTTCCGTGAGCCGCAACGCCCTTTGCCTTCTCCGCACCGAATACCTGCGCTCCCATGTCTGACTCGGCAAACGCGATCAGGTTGTCCAACGGCATGATATCCTCTTCCAACTCCGCGATATATGCCTTCGTCGCCTCAGCTTCCTTATCCGTTCCGACCGCAGCCAGCCATGCATTCGCAGCGTCCTTTGCCTCCTTGCTGCAGGAAGCGGCATTGATCAGATCATTTGTCTTCTCAACAACATAGTCCAGTACTTCTTTTTTCATGACAAATACCTTCTTTCTTCAGAATCTGTCTTTATTTGTCTGTCCGGATTCTTGCGACTCCACTCTTGATCGCAGCCTCTGCAGTAGCCTTTGCAACTGCGTCCTTTACGCGCGGATCAAATGCTGCCGGCAGGATATAATCTGCGTTCAGCTCCTCGTCGCTTACCAGTCCGGCGATAGCATAAGCTGCCGCGATCTTCATCTCATCGTTGATGTCAGAAGCCTGCACATCCAGCGCTCCACGGAAGATTCCCGGGAAGCAGAGTACATTGTTTACCTGGTTCGGGTAATCGGAACGTCCTGTAGATACAACCGCTGCTCCTGCTGCCTTCGCCTCATCCGGGAAAATCTCCGGCGTCGGGTTAGCGCACGCAAAGATGATCGGCTTGTCCGCCATTGTGCGGACCATGTCTCCTGTCAGAGTGCCGGGAGCGGAAACTCCGATAAATACATCCGCACCTTTGATCACATCTGCAAGAGATCCCTTCTCATGGTTGAAGTTCGTGATCTTCGCCATCTCTTCCTTGATCGGGTTCAGCCCTTCTCTTCCTTCATAGATCGCACCTTTACGGTCTGTCATAATGACATTTTTCAGTCCCATTGCCATCAGAAGTCTGATGATCGCGATTCCGGCAGCTCCTGCTCCGGATGTAACAATCTTCACATCCTCAATCTTCTTTCCTACCAGCTTCAGCGCATTGATCAGTCCTGCAAGAGTGATGACAGCTGTTCCGTGCTGATCGTCATGGAATACCGGGATATCACAGCATTCTTTTAATCTCTTCTCGATCTCAAAGCATCTCGGAGCTGATATATCTTCCAGGTTGATTCCTCCAAAGCTTCCTGCAATAAGGCTTACTGTCTTCACGATGTCATCCACATCTTTAGAACGTACGCAGAGCGGGATCGCGTCCACATCGCCAAATGCCTTGAACAGCACACATTTTCCTTCCATAACCGGCATACCTGCCTCCGGTCCGATATCTCCCAGTCCGAGTACTGCAGTTCCGTCTGTAACGACTGCAACTGTATTCCAGCGTCTTGTCAGATCAAAACTCTTGTGAACATCCTTCTGTATCTCCAGGCACGGTGTAGCAACTCCCGGTGTATAAGCAAGGCTTAATGCCTCCTTTGAGTCCACTGCCGCTCTGGTCTTGATCTCGATCTTACCTCTCAGATCATAGTGCATTTTTAAAGATTCTTTTCCGTAATCCATAGTTCCTTAGCTCCTCCTTTTCGAAAAGATCTTCCTTTATTAGCTCATGTTTCCACTGAACGCGGATACATTTTTCGCGTACACAATAATAATACGACTATGGTTCGCCAGAGTCAACATTTCCCGGCATTTTCTCTGTACTTCAAAGCCTGTTTTTTTCTCATTTTTACATTAAACGCCAGCTGTCTGGCTCCCATAATTTACTCATCAGGGAAACCGTATTTTTCTTCCCACTGTTGTACCGTGAGACGACTGGAATACCAGTCAAAATCCGTCTCATGATCCGCGGGCAGGATATGATTCGACACATACTGATATCCGCCGTCCGGGAGCAGACGGATAACGACCTCATGAGAAAATGTATGCGCCGGATTATCTTCCTGTGACACTGAGCTGACCCTCAGCCGGATCATCCCGTCATTTATTTCTTCATATCCTCTGACTTCCGGTGTGACAAAACATGGATGTCCCCAGTCTTCCCTGCACCGGGTAGTATAAATATACGAAGAGCTGTCATTATCATAAACCGTATATTCTCTCAGTGTCTCCGGCGCAATCCTGACCGCCTTTCCGATCACAGCCTCAAATTCCTGTGACGGCACCTCATAGGTCAGCTTTTCAAAATCCGATTCGTATGGCAGTTCCTTTCCGTATTCCGACTGATAAAAAACCTCAAACAGATCATAGAAATCCAGTTCCCCGTAATCCGTTTCATCCCAGTCTGTCAGGAAAAGATTGGTGTTCCGGTATCCTGCCGGGAGAATATACTTCCGGTTCAATTCCCGCAGTCTTTCATCCAGCGGTTCCACCCGGACCGCCGTATATCCAATAGGGCCGTCATACCCGGCAGGCTGATCTTTTTCAATATAGAGATAGCCGCTTTCCTCATCCAGTCTCCATATATGCGCCTCATAGGAATCCACCTTCTCCGCACATGGAGCTCCCTCCTCCCAGGAAAGACGGATTCTATCAACCTGTACTGTTCCATCCGATGCAGTCAGATCATACCTCACAAAACCTCCGTCATCCGTCACAACAAACATCGACGTTTCTTTCATCTGTCCGCCCTCCACTGAATCATCAAACTCACGGATCACCTCCGGATGGATCATATCAATCTGATTTTCATTGTCCACGACAGCATAACCGGAAGCGCTCAGTGATCTCATGATCTCGCGGATCGTATCAAGCCGCGCCAGCGTCCCGTCCTCAAAAGCTGCCCTGTAAATCTCACTGTATTCCGCTGCCAGCTGCTCGGACCCTCTCAGCGTATCTGATTCATTCCCTGTTGTTTCTTCGCAGGCTTCCCTTCCGCACGCACAGAATATTATACAACCTATTAAAAATAACCAGCAAACTCTTCGTTTCATTCTTCGCTCCTTTAATATTACATTTGTAAGATTATTATATTTTTACTGTGCGGGAATGTCAAGCCAGCCTCTGCGCAAGCTGCCCGAAAAAGTATTTTTGTACAAATCCCTGAAAAATATTGGAGCTGCTTTTGAGATGTGGTATGATGCTTCTGAATACATTTGCCGTTCTGATCATTTCCACCATTACGGAAATCAGAAATCAAAATCAGAAACTCTCAGAAAGGTGATACAGGAATGAATATAAGAAATGCAGAAATCAATGATCTCCCCAGGATCATGGAAATATTCGCACACGCCCGCCGTTTTATGGCAGAACATGGGAATCCCGATCAGTGGGGACCAGATAACTGGCCGCCGGAAGATCTGATCCGTTCAGATATCGAATGCGGAAAATGCCGTGTCTGCATACAGGACGGCGAAATCGTCGGAACATTTTTCTATGATCAGGGGAAAAATATCGAGCCTGACTATCTGAAGATCGACGACGGCGCCTGGCTTGATGATTCCGCTTACGGAGTGATCCACCGCGTCGCATCCAGTGGGAAGGTAAAAGGGATCGGAAGCGCCTGCATCCACTGGGCGCTCAGCCGCTGCCGCCATCTGCGCATAGACACTCACAAGGACAATCTGGTCATGCAGAATATGCTCCGCAAAAACGGGTTCATCCACTGCGGAACAATCTATGTGCGGAACGGTTCCGAACCCAGAATGGCATTTGAGCGGACAGATATGAAACAGCCCTGAATCCTCAGCTTTCTCCCTTCCGCTCACCTGCTACTGTTCCAGCAGTGCTCGTTCGCTGTCCTGTATCGGCGGCTGGCCGATCCAGGACAAAGCCTCATCAATATCAAACGTCATTCTTCCATCTTCATTTATAAAAAGAGGGATCCCTATCCCGCTGTGCTCTCTCACCGGCTCAAAAACCGGCTCTGTATCCCTCAGATGCAGAAACTCCTTAAGTTTCCCGGTATCCTCTGTGATCTCGATAAAATCACATTCAAATCCCCTCGCCTTCTTGATTGCCAGAAAATTTCTGCAGTCTACACAAATCTCAGATCCATATACTTTCATTTTATGTTCCCTTTCTATCTCTTTTGGCATTATATATTGTCCTCCAGTCTGTTTTCTATCAATCCTGACCATATACAATCACGCCTGTTTTCTATTTTGAAGCATAGACAGGTAGGATGTCCGCACGGTATCTGAAATCTGATATCCGAGACTGTTCAGTATATTTCCTATCTGTCCAAGCGCGGTCTCTCTCTCATCTTCGCTGTCAGCCAGGATCTCCAGTTCCAGAAACTCTCCCAGCCCATGTACATTATCCAGGCAGGCGGTCAGACGTCCTTTCTGCAGCATCACCCTGTCCTTGATCACTCCGGGCTCCGCCGGCATGTATCCGATTGCCTGCAGAATATTTCTGCAGACTGCCCCGTCCTCCACGCCGTTTTCCAGTTCCTCGCGGGTCATTGTACAATCGTCTAGCTTCTTCCCTTTGAAATTGATCTGCGCCCGGCGCTTGCCCGAAAGATGGTCCTTCGTTTCACGCACCCGCAATGCTTCACCGTTCGCTCTTATGTCTCCCTGCTGATTGTCAAAATATGTATCACGTTCTTCAATAAACGCGGTCTCTTTAAAACCTGTTTTCAAAAGCTTTCCCCTGATCCGATCGAGATCCGCGACCGGCAGCTTTACTTCTACTTCGATCATTTTAATTTTCCTTTCCCTCGAATTTAGCGGTCATTTTCCGTTTCGAATATACCTTCAGAAAATTTACAGTGTCTGTTTCGGACTGATCTTCCTTCCTGTCCATCCCATCATATCCGCCCATCCGAGGAGATTTTCCCTTGCTTCCAGATTATCTTCGCTGGTCATATCACATTCGTATATAGTCTGCAGCATTTCACAAAAGCCGTGTATGCCGCCCACATCATCTACAAGTTCAATTCCATCCTTTTGAATACAAATCGGGCGGTGCTTTGCCACAACCTCCGCCAGATTATCCACCGCTGCATCCGGCGTTTCCCCGTTTGTATCCTTCCACTGACCTGTTTCATCACGCTTATATGCATTTTCACATTCGATCAAAACCTCCCAGCCATCACCATAATCATAACGATAAATCAACTGTTCCGTAACCGGCTGTACATGAAGATCGTATTGTTCTAAAAATTCACGCTCCTTCTTCACACTTCGAAATCTTGTATTTCCATATTCCTCGATCACTTTAGGTAAATCCAAGTTTGACAGTTCCGAATCCAAATGTTCTCTGACTTCCGCAAACTTCACCTCATTTTTCCCTTTTACACAAAGAATTTCCGCAAGCGGCAGTCTTTCCAGCAATTCATGGCATGTCATATCTCCAAATGCATGTACGACCTGATCTATCGTCGCATCCTTTAACTTTACATTATACGGATCCGGCTGTTTTTCAGCTCCGAAAACAAATTCATGAACGGTTATTTCTTCCCATCTTGCCAACATGCTCTGCACTTTGATCTGATTCATCACATAGTGTTCGTCATTTCCTTTATATCTATATGGCCCTGTGTATTTTTTCTTCATCCATGACCGGATGCTTTCCCCTTCTCTATAATCATCATCCCAATATATGTCCTCATAATTTTCTGTTGGGAACCTGAAATATACCCCCGCCATTTTGGTCCAAATACTGAATTGTTCTTCCGTTAATTCCTTAAACACCTTCTCCGGCAGAACAAAACTGTGCAGATGTCCGTTCTGCCAGCCGAACATTCTGAGGATCGCGTAATTCAATGCATGCAGGGTGATATCAGCCGGAACAAGAATATCCCTTGAAATAGCTTTTTCCATCGAACCATATTCTTTTAATATCCGGATTTCTTCTTCGTCTGTATATTTTAAATCCAGTTCCAGATGCAGTCTTAATACATCCGCTCCGTTAGTATAACTTTCCTTGAATCCTGCCGTTTTTTTATCTGTCATTTCCTCCGTCCTTTCTGACTTCTCTTCGACTTTTGTTCTATTAACTTCACTTTTTGTCCGCTTTGCCACCTGCATGGAAGCAGCTATTCTCATTCGATTCCGGTATCGGTCAGCCCTGACCGCATCCTGCGACAGTTCATCGCCCCTATATATTCCCCGCTCATAAGGCATATATGCCTGTACGTTTTTCACGGACATATACAAAGTTTCTGCAATTTCTTCCGTAGTCAAGCCCTGATCCAGCAAGGTTCCGATTTTTCTACTTGTATCACTTTCCCACAGTCCTTCTGTGATCAGAATCTTCCGGACTTTTACCGTTGACATACCGATTGCTCTGGCCGTTTCCAAAATCGAGTTATTCGTCAAATACAGCCTTACCGTCTCTGCGACCTGATTTTCTGACATATTTCTCATAATCACTTCTCCCTTGAACATAAGGTATCACTTATGTATTTTCGTGTCAACCTAATCTCACATCTTATTTCCTCAATCACTTTATCAATATCTATCTGCTCAAGATCAGCTTTGCTGCTTTCTTCACGTCTTCACTGAAATCAGCCAGATCATCATAAGTAATCACTCCTAGTCTGATGAGACTGATAATATCATATATGGCTTCAGATTTCCTCATATTCAGAATGACTCTCGGGTTGCATCTGTCAATCTTAATTTTCCTCTCAAGCTCCCAGAATCTCTCGGACGCCCTTTTATCCTCTATAGTTAATAAAGTAATGTACTCCTTGATCAGACGTGACATATAATTTTCCTGCCAGACAGGCAATTTTTCTCTAAAAAGTTTCCAGTCTTTCTTTGATATCTCCATTGTCAAATCCATAAAAAGCAGCCAAGAAATGCACTAAATTCGGCATCTCTTGGCTTTACTCTCCTATTCGAACTCGGTTCTCTTCTTCAAAACTTAAACAAATTTGTTTAAGTTTTATGAGCTTTCCGATCTCATTTATCTCATTTTCATATTGTGCGCTGACTTGCTGATCCTCAGTTGCCGTCGCGTTGCCATGTATGTATTATATCAGAGAAGGGGCTAAAAGCGAAGATTTTATTTGAAATTTATCAAAAAATTCCTATTATCTCCAATTTGCCCTACATCCCCCTCTAACACTTTCTCTATCGCAGATTCCACATTAGGATCATCCACATCCTCCAACATTCATAATTTCGTCACTGCTAATCTTCTACTCTTCATAGATATATAAGAAAGATCTCTTCCCCGAGAATATCCTCTCACTAATAGTGCCCGCAAGAATGGTTTGATGATATTCCAAATTTTTTCTTACTGCCTATATTATATACCTTGGTATTCTTGCTTTTTTATTAAACAGGAGTCGTCTATCCATCTCAAAAAAACTCTTGAAATAGACATTTTAGAATTCTTCATTTGTTCTGCAAATACAGTCGCCGTATGATCCTCTCTTGTTCATTTTTCAAAAAACATTTATATATTACGGTAAATCCAAGCCTCTAAACTATCCTTTCTATATGGCAAAACTTCAATACCCATAGCAGAAATTTGACTACTTGTATTGTCTGTAATTCTTATTGCTGCAACAGGCTTTCCAATCGACAATGCATATTTAATTTCCTCAATTGAGATCCCATTATTATTTGCCGGACGATTTGAACAAATAACTACGCTAGCATATCTAATTTGCTTTTGAATCTGCGGGTCTACATTATAGCGATAATCAATTTTATCAAAAGGTGAACTTGCAGGTACAGAATAATCTCTAACTTTAAATTTTGTCCTATCTAAAATATTTGTTAAATAAAAATAATCATCATTGTTCCATCGATGGGGGATAAATACATTTATCATAAACTCACTCTCCTAAATCTGATTTTTATTAACCAACATCCAATAATGTTGCCCTTGTGCTGTTAGTTTACAAGATTTTCTACGAATAGCAGCATAATACATATGATCTTCACCAACCGGAACTACAAGATTTAATTTTACATAGCATTGTAAAAGTGAAAAATCTCGTTCATGCTTTTCATTAATTTCATCTGTATCAGCTTCATGTTTATCTGGTTCATATGTTGGATCCAACTGCAATTCTGCTGCTGGAGAAGCAAACAAACTTGTTATTTTTCTTAAATCATTCACGGCAATAGGTGGATTGTTTTTTCTTAGCGAAACAAATTCTTTTATGTTTGCCTTGAATACTGGTCTTTGTTCCCACGCTCCTAAAGACTGATCAATATATGAATATATACTACCCGGTGTAACATCTCCTAATAAATTCATGGCACCGCCATATAACGCCTCAACTAAAAGTGACGTGAATACTCCGTGATTATTGTTTTCACTTGCATATTCATCTTTTCCACATGCCGCAAGAATTGTTGTACCATCATATATAGCTGCATAGCCAGGCATATCTGGTCGTTCAGAAACCTCTCCACTAAAACAACTATCCAAAATTATTACTTTATTTCTTGCTTTTGATTTAGAAACTATAGCCATTAAATCATTTAGTGACAGCCCATCATCTGGACGCACTGCTTCACTGGTACATAAATATCCGCCTAAACCATCAATAGATCCATGCCCTGCATAATAAAACAATGCAATCTCTGAATCTCCTTTAAACAGCTGCTCAATTGAATCTTTCAAATTTGCACGTGTGATATATGTAGATTCACTAGTTGACGTCATCAACTTGACTTCAAAATTTAACGTTCCATCTCCATTTCTTTCAAGTGCCGATTTTACTGAATTTGCATCATTAACACACCCATGTAAATCATTTATATTTTGATAAGAATCAATTCCAACACAAAGTGCTTTTCTCATTGATGTACTTCTCCTTTCCTTAAGCATCCTCAGAATTTGATCCCTTTGGTGGAATTGTTCCTTTTTGCGTAGCATCAGATTGTTTTGTTTTCTGATCATTTTTCGCTGGTTGATATCCAAATTTCCCTATATTGTTAAACGGTTGATATCCCCTTTGTTCTGTTTTTTCTTTTTCCATTGACATTCTTAATTCCTCCATTTGTAGAATTTTACATACCTAATCTCTTCTGGATTGATCCACACCCCCTCTGTACGTTCATCTTTAATCCATTCACCTTCTTTCTTTATATAAAGTTCCTCGAGATAGATATCTCTATATTCACTTTCAGATGATGCCATTGAATGGTCAGAAAAAATCCCTCTAAGCACTTTTCCATTTGTTACAGTTATTTCTACCCATTGTCTTTGACCGTCTGAAAATTTATAATCCCAAGCAGTTGGGATGGGATGCTTTAAGTTAATACCAACTTTTTGAAATAATCTACAGAATAAATTTTTAGAACGAATAAATCCTAAAGCAAATCCAACAATTACCCCGGTTAAAATAACAGCAACTGCATTAATCAACCAATACCAAACCGATAAAGGATCGATATGATTTTGTATTAACTTAAAAAGCCAATACCATACTCCCATATTAAATACGCTATACCCAATTACTTGTACAATTCGTTCACCCTCAGAATACTTCTTTCTTGGCATAATTGCACCTATAACTTCACTAATAACATATCCTGGAACAATAAATTGAAAAGTATATACTACTGTATCTATACTGTCTATTATCATTAGAACACCTGCTTGTCTTCTTATTGGTTTACCTTCATTTTTTCAACAATCCACAAATTCTTTCAAGGATAGTATCATCCTTTATATTGTTTTAACTTGTTAATTATCATTTTCCATTATTTCTCACGTATATATTATATCATAGAAATCTTAAAGACCCTATTATATAAAATTTCTTACGTGGCTTTTTCTCACATTATAACATAACGCAAACAACAGGCTATGCCACCTTCGCATTATCGTTTATCCCTTCAATAACCTTTCTTATCCCCATCCATACATTCATATCAGTAAAGATATCCACGACACTTCCCTGATCTGTGAACGGTGGTTCTTGCAGCACAGAAAAATCCTTCAGCAATCCATTATGTACGATATATTCCACAATCTGATTCACAAAGTAAATCTGTCTGCTATCCAGATTAGCCTCATTCAGATATTCAGAAAATGCTTCTTTTGCAGCGTTCATATCCAGGCCTACGATTTCGCGAACAAATTCTCCAAGAGGCTTGTCCCCATATTCTGCTTCATATTCATCTTTGGTTCCCAGATCACTCCACAGAATTTTTTCCAATGTTTTGATATCATCCTGAGTCATTGGCTTATTCTTTTTCAGTTTCGCGATGACAAGATCATCCTGGTGCTGACGGACGTAATATTCTGCCTTTGCCTTATAGTTCTTCAGATCATCGTTTTCCAATTCTGACTCTTTCCATTCAATGGACAGAATATCATCCTCGAAATTTGTATCATAACGCACTTTCTTTTTAGGAAGATACTTCATCAGATCACGAAGGCTTTCCCGAATATGTTCAAATTCATTGATTCCGGCACGCTCCAGATAATCTGTATGGAGAATCTGATTAATCAGCTCTGCCTGTACCATAATTTCCGGTATATTTGCCACCGTAGAAATCGCACTGACTTTTTTCAACAGATCGCTCCGGGCTTTTCCATATTTCTTTCCGATCAGATATGCCAGCTCTATTCCGTACATCAGCGCATCAAACCGAACTGCACTTGCCTCATCTCCATCCGGTAAAATCAGAGGAGCCAGTTCTTCTCTTACAAGAAGTGTATCCTCATAGCTCAGAGTCTGATAGTTAGACTGATCGGAATACAGATCCACATATTTTAAGTGCTGACGAACAGCAAAGTTATCTCTAATCCGGTTCAATTCCTGCACTTTTTCACTCATATGCTGTATCAATGCATTCCGGTAAGCAATCAATCGTTCTGTCTGATATTCCATATCCTGCAGTTTGTAAGTGATCTGAAATTCCAGATTAAAGATTGCTCCCTGCAGCGCCATCATATTAGCGGTTGCCTTTCCTTTGTTCATACGGAAAAATTCAAAATTTCCACAAAAATCGAAAATATAAAATTTCTGCTTGTCCTCTCCGTCCAGCAATCCGGGGCACAGACGGGTTCCCCGTCCTATCATCTGCCAGAATTTCGCTTTACTCATAACCTTCTTGAAAAAGACAAGATTCAATACTTCCGGCACATCGATTCCTGTGTCCAGCATGTCTACGGAAATAGCAATCTGAGGGAGTTTATCCGGCTCCGAAAATTCGTCAATAGCACTCTGGGCATAAGTCATATAATTATCAATGACTTTCGCATATCTTGGCAGATTTGGATA
>DWVT01000111.1 GCA_019120075.1 Candidatus Mediterraneibacter excrementigallinarum | reverse complement strand
TCTTCCAGACTCTGGACAAGGGAATATCCGTATTTCGGCTCTCCCATCTGGCTGAGCACACTCAGCACCAGCGTCCCTCTTCTCAGTTCCATCAGCAGACTGCTGCGCAGATCCTTTTCCTCACCCAACGCTTCCACCTCCTGGTCTCACTATACTGTATATCGTACACTATTGTCAATACAAAAATAAAAGGTTATAAAAAGGACCTGCCTCTCCGCAAAGGGGTCAGACCCTTTTGCAGAGGGGACAGGCCCTTTGCACATCGTCTATTTCAGAAACCGCCGTATCTGCGGACGATCTCCATCATGGTATCCCATTTATTCTCCATATCTTCCACCAGTTTGAACTGTGTCCTTGCCCGGTCCAGGTTATGACCCTCTCTGTGGATCTTGAAGTAGTGATCCCCTTCCAGATAATCTGTGAGGAACCGCATCCCGCACTCATAGGTCATCACTTTCGCACCCATGGGAAGGAGTTCCACCTCTCTGGGAGTCAGGCTTCCCCCGCAGCCCTCAAGAAATCCTTTCACATAAATTTCAAAGAGATCCATGCTGCAGGACACTTTGGTGAGATCCTGCTCGTCCTCCGCCGCCGTGCTCGCGCCAAACCGGATAGAATCGCCAAAGTCATTCATTGCAAGCCCCGGCATCACCGTGTCAAGATCGATCACACAGATTCCTTTTCCGGTGGCCTTGTCGATCATGATGTTGTTCAGCTTCGTGTCATTGTGGGTCACCCGCAGGGGCACTTCTCCATTTTCCTGAAGCTTTCCGAATACGTTCGCCACGTCTTCACGGGCGAGTACAAACTCAATCTCTTTTTGCACAGAATCCGCACGGCCGCAGACGTCTTTCTCAACGGCCCGCCTGAACACCTCAAGCCTTGCGTGCGTATCATGAAATCCCCGGATAGTCTCGTGGAGCGTATCCGCCGGATAATCCGCCAGAAGTCTCTGAAAATTCCCAAAGGCAAGCACACTTTCATAGAAATCCTCCGGCTTTTCCACCTGATCACAGCATTTTGCATCTGTGATAAATTTGTATGATCTCCAGTATTCCCCTTTCGAATCTACAAAATATGGCTTTCCATCCTTTGCCGGGATGATGTTGAGCGTCTCCCTCTCCGGATCCCCTCCGTTTTCAATGATACGCTTCCGGAGGTAGGAAGTCACACCGACGATATTTTCCATCAGTTCCACAGGTTTCGTGAAGATTCCCCGGTTCATCCGCTGAAGGATCACGCTCTTATCCCCCGCGTCTCCGACTTCAAATGTAAGCAGATATGTGTCATTGATATGTCCGCTTCCGAAGGGACGGCAATCCTTCAGTTTTCCCGGGAATTTAAACCCGTCTGCTGCCTCCATGCTCTGAGATTTTTCCATATTTTCCATTTTCATCCTTTCCACAAACCGAAAGCAGTCCTGTTCCCCACGGACTGCTTGCTTTTACCCAGAAATCTTTTATAATTAGATCAACACATATTACCAGAAGAGAGGAATCCCCATGAGCCACCGCCATTATTCCATCAAAGAAAATGAGATCCCGGAAATCCATCCCCGCCTTCTCTCCATCACTCTGTCCAGAGATGAAAAAGACTGGCCAAGCGTCCTCCACACGCATCCTTTTACCGAGATTTTCTTTGTCATAAGCGGTGAAGGCAGATTTGTCTTCCGCCAGGAGATCCGGACGATCCAGGCCGGAGACCTCATCATCGTTCCCCCTTATCTGGACCACACAGAGCAGTCTCTTCCCGACAGACCGCTGGAGTACTATGTCCTCGGGATCGACGGAGTCGCGTTTCAGAAAGAGGGCACTGCATCCTCTGCACAGATTTTCTGTAATTTTACCGATCAGCATCTGATCGAAGAACTGTTTGAACAGATATATCATGAAGTAAAATGCAGCGGATACGGTTCCGAACTTATATGCCGGCATTTTCTCGAGATCCTGGTTCTCCGCATCCTGCGCACTTCCCGGGAACTGATGCCGGTCCCGATCAGCACAGCAAAAATGACCAAGGAGTGTGCCCGCATCAAAGAGTATCTTGACGCACATTACGCGGAGCACATCACTCTGGATACACTGACGGATCTGACTCATATGAACAAATATTACCTTGCACACTCTTTTGCCAGATACACCGGTCTCTCTCCCATACAATACCTGAACCGGCGCCGTCTGGAAGCCGCCTGTCAGCTTCTCTGCGACACAGACCTTTCCGTCTCGGATATCGCAGGCTCCACAGGGTTTTCCTCACAATCCTACTTTACCCAGGCCTTCCGGAAATTCTACGGGATCACTCCCGTAAAATACCGGCAGACACATGAGGCGGAGCAGGTCAGATCTCATACCAGATAATCTCGTTGGCGTCCAGCTCCACGTCAAAGCTGGTGCCGTCTCCCCGGTACACAGTCGTGTTCTGGGGTTCATAAGTATTGTTTACGACACAATATTTGCCGTTCTTTACATAAGCGTGTACTTCCACGTTAAAGTTGGTGCTGAACCATCTGTGAAGGTTCTCTTCATCGTGGGAAGACCAGATGATGGAGCGGTACAGGATCCTGCTGTTCTCAAAGCTGTACGGAAGGCCGCTGATATATACGCAGCGTCCTTTTCCGAACTCACGGACAGCCATCTGCACTTCTTTGTCCCTCTGAACGAGGATCTCTGTCCCGTCAAGGGCATACATGTTTTTCTTTCCCTCGCCGAAATCAATCTCTTTCGTACAGTCTTCCTTGATAAAATGGTCATGCTCCTCCCAGTTGTATTTATCTACATTCAGTGTGAATCCCGTCTCTTTTTCCACGCCCATGACTGTTGCAAGCTGAAGGAAATGTCCCTGGTACTGATGTCCCGCCGGTTCCCCGACTCCGATGAAACCACCGCCGTTGTAGATAAATCTCTTGACTGCTGTGACGATCCTGTCATCTGTCCAGTTTTCTCCGCCGGTATAAGCCGTATCCGCGTCGCCCACATTGAGGATCACATCAATATCATCCAGGATTGACGGATCCTGTCTGATATCGTCAAAACTTATAAACTTCACATCAAACGGAGCTCCGCTCAGAGCTTCAATGACCCCTGCGTAGGAATAATTCTGCTTGTAGTAGATGGCGTGGTGCACCATATGATTGCCCCAGGCACGCATCTTTCCCCAGCAGTTGAGCACAGCCACCTTCTTGATGCAGTAAGGCGTCGTGCCTTTGATATTCTCATATAAAGTACGGAACTCATTGCAGACGCTTTCCACATAGTCAATAAATTCCGGGAACTGCATTGCAAGCTTTAAGTAACCGCCGTATCCGATCCTGTCGATGGGTTTCCTCAGGATCGCCCTTCTCGCTGTCACCCAGTTGATCTTTGCCTCCTTCACCGGATCTCCGCCTTCATGGAACACATCCGGGAAAAAGTACGGCAGGAGGCGTCCCTCTCTGTATCTGACGCCTTCGATATCACTGATCAGACGGAGTGTTGCGCCGTTGCCCACGCTTCCCACGACTGCGTCCAGGCCGATGGACTTGAATTCATCCATAAACGGCTCCATTCCGATCCAGTGGTCCCCCAGGAACATCATGGCTTCCTTTCCGCACTCGTGTGTGATGTCCACCATCTCTTTAGCAAGCTTTGCCACTTCTCTTCTCTGGAACGCCTGAAAATCAAGGAATTCCTTTGACGGGATGCGGTAGGTATTGTTCATATATCCCTGATCGATGATAAATTCCGGCCGGAACTTATATCCCGCTTCCTTCTCAAACTGTTCCAGAATACAGGGGCTCACTGAAGCTGAATATCCGTACCAGTCCACATATTTTTCTCTCGCCAGCTCGTCGAAGATCAGAGTAAACTGATGGAAAAATGTGGTGTAGCGGATCACGTCCACATGAGGATTGGCAGCGATGAACTTTCTCAGCCTCTCCATGGAATATCTGTGAGTCTTCGGCTGACGCACGTCAAAGGTAATCTGCTTTTCAAAATTCTCCCATCCGTTTGTCACCGCATTGTACATATGTACCGGATCCCACATAATGTAAGCCAGAAAACTCACTGTATAATCATGAAAAGCCTGCGCTCCGCGGATCGTCACATTCCCTGTCTCCCCGTCATAACTCCACTGTCCGGCCGGTACCACTTCACCTGTCGTCCGGTCGATCACTTCCCACCATCTTGTAATGTCATCACGGTCGTTTACTTTCAGCATGTCCGGGTACAGATGATCCATCAGATGAACCGACAGTTCCTCGCTGACAGCTGTATAAAAGGGCGTCATGATATACATCTGCTGGATCTCGTCCGGGTTTGCCTTGGCCCAGGCATTGTCCTTCCTTGTGGTGTAATATGTAGCGTAGACCTTTGCATCCACATTTTTCAGTTCCTCCGGATAATCCGTGCCGTCACAGTCGCGGATCGCATCCGCGCCCCACCGCTTCAGAAGCTCCAGCGTCTCCGGAACCACATCTGTATCTGTAGGGATCGTCACTCTTCCTGTTGTGTTCTCTTTCACTGCTCTTCTCCTTTCACTGACCTGTCTGATGTTTTTATCATATTCGGAGTTTTGTCTATTTGACCCTGGTATCATCATCATATGGAAAAGAAAACGCCGCGTCTATCCACTCATTGCTCGCATTTTTATAATTCTTGCTTTTTGTAGGATTTTTGTCAAAAATTCAGCCGTGCTCCGGAATAAAAGAGGGTGGACACGGAAGCCGGCTTATAGCCAAAAAGACACTGCCACTTTCATCACCCCGGCCAGGAGCATCACCCAGATCGGGTTCATCCGGAACTTTTTAAGAAGGACAAGACACAGGACAAATATCCCCGCCATCACCCAGTCCGTATTGGCAAGCGCGATCCTGTACGCACTGTCCCAGATCGCCGGGACAAGGATATCGATCCCGGCGGCAGCGATCATCGCCACCACTGCCGGTCTCAGGGAATTCAGCACGCCGTCCATGATGTCCATGTTTCTGTATTTCAGATACAACTTTGCGATCACGGTGACAATGATACAGGAGGGAAGGATGCATCCAAGGGTCGCCACTGCCGCCCCAGGTATCCCCGCGATCTTGATGCCCACAAACGTAGCGGAATTGATGGCGATCGGCCCGGGGGTCATCTGTGAAATCGTGATCAGATCCGTAAACTCTGACATGGAAAGCCACCCGTGGCCTGTCACTACCTGCCCCTGGATCAGCGGCATCGCCGCATATCCTCCTCCGAAGCTGAAAAGTCCGATCTGAAGAAAGCTGAGGAAAAGCTGAAAATAGATCATTTCGTCTCCCTCCTTTTTCCTGCCAGCGTGCGCACCGCCCCAATCAGTCCGCACACGATGACCACATAGATCACGTTCACATCAAAGAAACAGACTGCAATGAAAGACGTCCCCATGATCACAAGAGACGGAGCGCTCTTTCCCCGGACGATCCCCGCCGCCATGTCATATACAACGGCCGCGATGACAGCCGCCACTCCCGCCTGCATCCCTTCCAGCATCTGACTGATGATATAGTTATTCCGGAACGCGTTGTAAAAGACCGAGACCAGGGAGATGATCACAAAGGGCGGGATGATCGTCGCGATGATCGCCGTGACCGCACCCGCCATCCCCGCAAGTTTATAGCCCACCACGATGGCTCCGTTCACGGCGATGGCGCCCGGGGCCGACTGTGCGATAGCAGTCAGATCCAGCATCTCATCCTCCTCGATCCAGTGATATTCATCAACAAATTTCTTCTTCATCAACGTCACGATCACATAACCGCCGCCGAAAGTAAAAGCACTCAGGTACAGCGTGGAAATGAAGATCTTTGCCAGCACTTTTCTCTTATTTTCCATATTTCTCCTCCGTTTTCCTTACAGTTCAGACCGAACTCGTAACCCTTTTTCCACGATTAAGTATATTTCTTATTGATTCATAAGTAAAATAATATTATTCTATTAAATATATAATATTTTCATTATGTAGGAGGAAATCCCATGACACTTCGCCACATGAAAATCTACGTCTGTGTGTTCCGTCACAGCAGCATCACAAGAGCCGCAGAAGAACTCCACCTGGCCCAGCCGTCTGTGAGTCTCTCTGTGAAAGAACTTGAGGACTACTACGGCGTCCGGCTGTTTGAACGCATCGGCAGGAGGATCTATCCCACAGAATGCGGGAAACAGTTTTACGAATACGCACTCCACATTGTCTCCCTCTTTGACGAAATGGAACAGAAAATCCGGAACTGGGATACGCTGGGGACACTCCGGGTAGGCGCCAGCATCACCATCGGGACCCATATCCTGCCTTCTCTCATCCGGCGTTACCAGCCGCTCTATCCGGATCTCCGCGTGGAAGTATCGGTAAGACAGTCTGCTTATATCGAGCAGAGCATCCTTGACAGCAGCATCGATATCGGGCTGATCGAAAATACGCCGGAGGATCCCGACCTGAAATGCATCCCCTTTATGGAGGATTCCCTCTGTGCCATCGCATCCCCGGGACATCCGCTGACCCGCCTTAAAAAGGCAACTCTCTCACAGATGGCAGAATATCCTTTCCTTATGAGAGAGCGGGGAAGCGCCGGAAGAGAGATCCTTGACGCCTGTTTCTCCCTGGCTCATCTCTCTGTCCGTCCCCTCTGGGAAAGCGCCAGCACACAGGCGATCGTCCGGGCAGTATCCGAAGGTCTCGGAGTTGCAGTGCTCCCCTATCTTCTTGTAAAGAAAGAGATTGAACAGGGAACTGTACAGCAGCTCCGGCTCGACCATCCTCTGGACCGGAACCTTAACATCATCTTTCACAAAAATAAATTCCTCACGGAGAATATGAACGCTTTCATCCGCCTCTGTCAGGATTACGGCAGGGAGAAAGCGTGAACAGTCCGTTTCCGAATCACTTCCGAAACCATGGCAAAATATTGAAAACAGATACGGCGGGCAGTATGCTTGATACAGCATGAAACTGTTTTCAGAGTGAGGTTACATATGAAGAGCAAAACACAGAAAATCACGACCATTGCCATGTTATGCGCCATCGCCTATATCGTGACGGCAGTCGGCAGGATCCCTGTCGTCCTGTTCCTGAAATACGATCCGTCCGACGTCATCGTCACTCTGGGCGGACTGATCTGGGGACCCATGACCTCGCTGATCGTGTCTGTTATTGTCGCTGTCACGGAAATGATGACCCTCAGCGATACCGGGATCATCGGATGCGTCATGAACATTGTCTCCACCTGTTCCTTTGCATGTACCGCATCCGCAGTCTATAAGAAAAAACGCACTTTGTCCGGCGCAGTGACGGGGCTTGTATCCGGATACGCAGTCATGACCACTGTCATGATGATATGGAATTACTCCGTCACGCCGCTTTATATGGGCTATCCCCGGGAAGCTGTCGCAGAACTGCTGCTTCCGGCATTCCTGCCTTATAACCTGCTGAAGGGCGGCCTGAACGCAGGAATCACGTTTCTCCTGTATAAACCGGTTGTCACCGCCCTCAGAAAAAGCGGATATCTTTCTCCATCCAACGGGAACAGGAAAAGCAGGTCACGGGGTCCCGCTCTGCTTGCATGCGCCGTCATTCTCACCTGTATCCTGTTTCTCCTCTCGTTGAACGGAATTATATAAGGAACGAATTATGAGTAAAGATCAAATGAAGAAATATCCTCCCCTGTACTGCCTCTCCGGAACTGTAACGCGCGGGATCGGGATTGGAAAACATGTGGGAACTCCCACTGCAAACCTGAGTCCGTACGACTCAGTGTCCAGCCTGAAGCCAGACAGAAAAAGACTCCCGGAACCGGGAGTCTATCTCTCAAAAGTATCTGTGGACGGACAGACCTGCTTTAGTATCACCCACATCGGTCCCCGCCCCACGCTCTCCGGAGACGGAGATTATTTTAACGAAACACTGATCCTGGATTTCAACAGAGAAATCTATGGTCTTCCAATGACAGTAAAGTTGTATCAGTTTCTCCGGCATACTCAGAAATTCGATACGCTGTCACTGCTGCTGGACCAGATCAGGCGGGACAGCATCGCTGCGCGGAAATTCTGGGGGATCTCAGAGCCTCGCCCCCGTCTTTCTATGGATCCGGGTTCCCGGACCGTCTCTGTAGGAGGCGAAAAAATCGAACTGTCCGCAAAAGAGTTCCATGTCCTCTATCTGCTCTTTTCCTCTCCCGGGACAGTCTTTACGAAAGAAGAAATCTACGAGACCGTCTGGCAGGAACCCGCGAACAACTGTCTCCACCCTGTGGAAAATACAGTATTTCAGATCCGGCGCCGACTGAGACCTTTTACAGATGGACATGATCCTGTCCGGACAGTCATCGGATATGGTTACCGGTTTGATCCGTGAATATCTTCCTGGAGGATCTCCCTGATCTGCGGGATAGTCTTCCCCTCATCCCGCAGGGAACGAATGTAGGCGATCCGTTCCACCGTTTTCTCTCTGGGATATCTGCGCGTCAGTTTCTCCTCTGCCTGTTCAAAGGGCAGAAATCCCTCTTCAGTATAAAATTTCAGAGTACTGTATCTGGCCCCTGTCAGGCGCACCAGTTCTCCTATCGTCACATATTCTGAGGCGAGGATTGCCTCCATGCTCCTCTGTCTGGACATAAGCCTTTCCCTCTTTCATCAGGTTGCCGCCACGATAAACATCATAAAGAGCGTATCGATATACTCCGACACCTTCTGTATCATCTCGTTCTGCGGACTCTCTTTGATTTCTTTCAGCCTGCTCCTGATCGACTTTTTTTCATAAGCAGAGAAATATCTCATAAGATCCCCGCTCTTTTCGAGGAGCGCCGTCAAAGCCACAATATCCTCAGAGAGTTCGCCCTCTTCCAGAAGTTCTGCCCGGATATTCTGTACCACTCCATCAAGTTCTTTCTCATCTGGAATATACACAGTCTTACCGCCGAATATCCCGCCCTTTTCTCTTACCGCGCATCCCTCCTGAACCAGAGATTCTCCCACAGCGGTAAGAAGTTCATTGATATTTCTGTCTGTAAACGTCACAGAATAATACTCGATCACTTTCTGGAACTTTACAGGCTGCTTCTGTACGATAAAGTTATAGATTGAAGAGAGATAACTTTTTTCGATCGGAAGAGCACTCTTCACTGACAGCTTCTTATCATCCAGCTCCACGATTTCGTCAAGCAGCAGTTCCAAAAGCCCGGCAGTCGAAAGACACATCACCTTCTCAATCTCAAATGTTGCAAATTTCCCCCGTTTTCCTAAAACACAGAGCAGGTACTGCTGTGTAACAGACAAATCCTTCATCGTGACACCTCCATCATTTTTATACTCGCTTACCGCTTTATACTTATTACTTACTACTTACGATTTATTTTTATCATACTTTCTTCTGCATGTCAAGAAATATCTTGAAATTCAAAACCCTCAATCCAAGCATGTCCGCGCGGTTTGCTGCCTGTAGAAATAAATTCAGGGCATCATGACTGAAAATTGTCATGACGCCCTGTGCGTGATCACTTCTTCAATTTTATTTCTCCATTCCCATATTTTCCGCAAGACGTGCCTTCAATTCTTCGATTTCTTTTTTCTGCGCATTGATCACTTCTTCCTGCTTACTCAAATCCTCCTTCTGCGCATCGATCACTTCCTGCATCTCATCGATCATATACTGCACTGTATTCCGATCCAGTTCCTGCAATTCTTTCGAAAACATCTCCATCACCTTTTCCGTATCCCGGCACAGCTGATAGATTTCCTCATAATAGATTTTGAACTGCGGGTACTCTGTGATCAGTCTTACGATCATCTCCGGTTCATCCACACTCAGGAATGTCAGCCATGCGTCAAGCTTGTCTCTGATACCTTCATTGTGCAGAATCCCTCTGAAAATGTCAAGTGGTATAAAAACGTATTCCTGGAGCAGATTGATCTCCAGCCCGGTATCCGTCTTCTGGGAGGACCGGTGGATGAACTGATCCGGAAAACGGTGGAACTCCGCCGGGCTGTGTTCATAAAATATGATCGTGTATACTTTCTTGATATCACGGTAACTGAATTTCTTCCCTTTCTCTCCCTTCACCCGCTTATACTGACGGAGAAGAAGATCCGACGAATAGCAGGCCGCCCTCTCCCCGGGAAATTTATATCCCAGCTTCTGTACTTTCACATTTGCGATGCTGTGGTCCTCCAGCTCGATCACAATATCCATGATAACAAGAGAGTTTTCATCCGCGATCCGTGTGGAATCATTTGGCAGAACCTTCAGGATCCTGATCTTCTGCCGAAGGATCAGCGATAACAGCTCTTCGAGCCGTTCCGGCGCTGTTTCCGGGTTCATGACTTCCTTAAAGAATGCGTCATAAAGGATCCGGACCCCTTTCGCCCCGGTACAGCAGTCAAGAAATTCCTTCTGCTGCTGATCGTTCCATTTCACCCAGACAGACCGTAGTTTTTCACTTTCCGAGATCTCTCTTATAACCGCCTCCCGGGTACGGATCTCCGGAAAACACTGCTGCAGTACATTTGCCATAGACATTTCCTCCTTTGCGTCTGACACATCAAATAGCTGATGTCCTTTTCTTTTTTCTGTTTACATTGTTCCGTTCATCATCGGGTAGTCGCTTCGAAGAGAAGCTCCGAAAATGAGAAGCCTTGCGGCTGTGATGACCAGGCGGCAAGAACGCCGCCGATATCGTATTCACAGAATAGCACAAATAAGAGAAACTTACAATAATAAATCCCTGAGATTGCCGGTGTAAAATCTCGGAAATTTATGATGACAACTCCAACTTTTTCGTGTAGAATGGGAACGAATTTCACACAGAGACAACGCTTTTTCATCAAGGAGATTTTTATGAGTATTCTGACTGTAGAGCATCTGACCCACGGCTTCGGGGACAGAGCCATTTTTTCTGATGTGTCCTTCCGGCTGCTGCGCGGCGAGCACATCGGACTTGTCGGAGCCAATGGGGAAGGTAAATCCACTTTCTTCAATATTGTAACGGGAAACCTAACGCCGGATGAAGGAAAGATCGAATGGGCAAAGAATGTGCGCATCGGGTATCTGGATCAGCACACAGTCCTGAAAAAAGGAATGACGATCCGAGACGTGCTGAAATCCGCGTTTGCCTGGCTTTTTGACCTGGAGCAGAAAATGAATGAGATATGCGACGCTCTGGGGAGTGCTTCCCCGGACGAGATGGACCGGATGATGGAAGAACTCGGAACAATCCAGGACACTCTGACCCTGCACGACTTCTATGTCATAGACGCAAAGGTGGAGGAGGTTGCCCGCGCGCTCGGCCTTCTCGACATCGGACTGGAAAAGGATGTGACAGATCTGAGCGGAGGCCAGAGAACGAAAATCCTGCTTGGAAAATTGCTGCTCGAAAAGCCGGACATCCTCCTGCTGGATGAGCCAACCAACTATCTGGACGAGGAGCATATTGCATGGCTCAAGCGCTATCTTCAGGAATATGAAAGCGCCTTTATCCTGATCTCCCACGATATTCCCTTCTTAAATGATGTGGTAAACATCATTTACCACATGGAAAATCAGGCTCTGGACCGGTATGTTGGCGACTATACTCATTTCGAGGAAGTCTATGCCGTCAAAAAGGCACAGCTTGAGGCAGCCTACCGGCGTCAGCAGCAGGAGATCAGCGAACTGAAGGACTTCGTCGCCAGAAATAAAGCGCGTGTTGCCACCAGGAACATGGCAATGTCCCGCCAGAAAAAGCTGGACAAGATGGAAGTGATCGAACTTGCAGCCGAACGGCCCAAACCGGAATTTCATTTTAAATACGGAAAGACTCCCGGACGTATCCTCTTCGAGACAGAAAATCTGGTCATCGGCTATGATGAACCACTTTCAAGACCGATCACCATTTCTATGGAACGCGGACAGAAGATTGCGCTCGTGGGAGCAAACGGGATTGGCAAGACTACCCTTCTTAAAAGCATCCTGGGTCTGATCCCTGCGCTGGACGGAAAATGTGAACTGGGAGAAAATCTTCAGATCGGTTATTTCGAGCAAGAGGTAAAAGGCGGGAACACCAACACCTGCATTGACGAACTGTGGGCAGAGTTTCCTTCCTACACTCAGTACGAAATCCGCTCCGCCCTTGCCAAATGCGGTCTTACCACCAAGCATATCGAAAGTCAGGTCCGCGTCTTGAGCGGCGGCGAGCAGGCAAAAGTCCGTCTCTGCAAGCTGCTCAACCGGGAGACAAACATCCTTCTGCTGGACGAGCCCACCAACCATCTCGACGTCGATGCAAAGGATGCCCTCAAACAGGCTCTGCTGGAATACCGGGGAAGCGTGCTCCTCATCTGCCACGAACCGGAATTCTATCAGGATATTGTCTCAGAAATATGGGACTGCACCAAATGGACAACAAAGATCATATGATCAAAAGGAGGATGATAACCATGAATTTTACACGCAGCGAAAACCAGATCGCACTTCACAATGAGAGCGGAGAACTTCTCGCTGAGATCACATTTCCCTATATCGATAAGGATACTGTAGATATAAACCACACTTTTGTAGATCCGTCTCTCCGGGGGCAGGGCATTGCCGGGAAACTGATGAACGAACTTACAGATGAACTGGGCAGGAGAGAGCTGAAAGCAGTTCCGACCTGCTCTTACGCTGTGAGATGGTTCGAAAAGCACCCAGAGTATTCACATCTTTTAAAATGAAAACGGAGCCTTGTCCTGACAATGAAAAGATCCCGGACCAGAAACGTCAATCTGGTCCGGGATTTCACTACCGTCAAAACTCTTTCTTCTCCAGAATATGCCTGCTGCATATCCAGGAAATCACTGCCGCAGCCACCGGGATGATCACAAGCATCGCCATGATTCCCGCTGCTCCCATCTGGTTCAGGATTTTTATCGAACTTCCTGTCACATCGATGCCTGCCAGGTCCGCCAGTCTCACCCCGCCGTAGATGAGGATCCCCATTGCCGCGATCGTGAGCGGGAGCACCACCCGCCCCTTTTCTCCCTCAAATTTCAGGCGGAGAGGCAGCATCAGCGACAGGAATACCACCGCCACAGTGATATAGGAAAAACACCCCGCAAGCCATTCTACGGAAAGAACCGGCTCTCCCCGTATGATCCGAAACACGCTCCCGACTGTCAGACCGACAAGCCATGCCGAAAAGATCAAAATACCGCTGAACACGTATTTTTCATTCACATACTCTTTTCTGCTTACGGGCAGCACCAGCAGAAATGAAAAACAGTTCTCATATTCATCATAAGAAACGGATGTGGCCGCAAAGACGGACATAATGATTGTAATATATCCTGTCACAAACCCTTCTGACATGCCTGCGATCTCCATAAACACTCCTATGACCAGCGCCACTATAAGCAGCATCTTCCCCTGTGTTTTTGCAAGCTGAAAATCTTTGATCAGTAAGCCTTTCATATTTTTTCTCCTCCAATCATCATCGCGATCACTTCATCCAGCATACTGTTTTCCACAACCACGTCCGGATAGTTTTCTCTGTAATACTGTTTCTGATCTGTAAGGCAGGCATAGCCATAGCTCTCCCGGCGCACCTTTAGAATATACGATTTGTCCAGTCTGGCAAACTGGTCTTCATCCGCCTTGATCAGTCCATATTCTTCCCGGAGCACATCCGTGTCCTCGTGAAGGATGATCTTCCCCTCATGGATCATGTAAATATCATCGCACAAGTTCTCAAGATCCGTGGAAATATGCGAACTGATAAGGATGCTCCTCGTGTCATCCTCCTCCATATATTCCCTGAGAATATCCAGCACATCTCTTCGCGCCATAACGTCCAGCCCGGAGGTAGGCTCGTCAAGTATCAGGATCTCCGCCCCATGGGTCACCGCAGTGATCACCTTCAGCTTCGCCTTCATACCGGTGGAAAACTCCCTGATCTTTTTATCCGTGGGAATATCAAATTTCCTGCAGAGTTCCTCGAATCTTTCCCGGTCGAATTTCGGGTACATTATATTTAATACAGGAAGAATTTCTCTCACGTTCAGATATCCGCTGAAACCGGAATCTGCCAGTACCACGCCCATTTTCCGGCGGTCCTCTTTCGTAAACTGCTCCGGTGTTCTTCCAAACAGAGTGATCTTCCCGCCGTCAGCACGGATCAGACCAAGAACGGCCTTAAAGGTGGTACTTTTCCCGGCTCCGTTCTCCCCTACCAGCCCGGTGATGCTTCCCGGCTCTACCCGCATTGTGCAGTCCAGTCTGAAATCGCCGTAGTCTTTTTTCAGGTGCTCTATCTTCAACATTTCCTAATCCTCCATTATCAAATCAAATAACTCCCTGATCTCTTCATCCTTCAGTCCGCAGCTTCGTCCCTTCTGAACAGCCTTCTCCAGATCCATTTCCACTTCTCTGCGCTGTTCTTCCTTCATCCGCTCCGTATTCGCAGCGGCGACATAGGTTCCTTTGCCGTGGACGGTGACTGTAAATCCCTCCTGCTCAAGATTATCGTACGCTTTCTTGACCGTGAGGGCGCTGATCTTCTGCTCCTTCGCCAGGGTTCTCACAGAGGGAAGGACATCATTTTCCTTTAATTTTCCGGAGACGATCTGCGCTTTGATCTGCTCCATGATCTGTTCATAGATCGGTACCATTGATGAACTGTTGATTATAATCTTCATGTGTATCCTCCTCTTGTTAAACAGTATATAACAGCATTTAACTGTTGTCAACTGTTATATACTGTTTGTTCGAATTTGATAAACAGAAAAGGCACGGATATGGTGCAGGACTCTGTATATAAACTGAATCCTGTTTCCTGTCCGT
>DWVT01000006.1 GCA_019120075.1 Candidatus Mediterraneibacter excrementigallinarum | reverse complement strand
TGACAGTATAAGAAGACAGAAGGGGGCTTATTATTAGGCTCCCTTCGTTCTGGTATCAGAAAAAATATAAGAGAGGGATAGAAAATGAAAGTACCGCAGCATATAGCGATCATCCTGGACGGAAACGGCCGCTGGGCAAAGTCAAAGGGAATGCCGAGAAATTACGGACATGCCCAGGGAAGCAAAAACGTGGAGCGGATATGTGAGGAAGCCTGGCGGATGGGGATAAAATATCTTACCGTGTACGCCTTCTCCACAGAGAACTGGAACCGGCCGAAGGGTGAGGTGGACGCCCTGATGAAACTGCTCCGCAATTATATGAAGACCTGTCTGAAGACAGCTGCAAAAAATGACATGAAGATCCGTGTTATCGGTGATATCAAACCTCTGGACGAGGATATCAAGAGCAGGATCCGGGAACTGGAGGAGTCGACCGTGAACAATGGCGGTCTGAATTTTACCATCGCCCTGAACTACGGAAGCCGGGATGAACTGACAAGAGCGGCAAGAAAGATGGCAGAAGACTGTGTGGCCGGAAAACTGGATCCGGCGAAGATCGATGAGGCGGTGTATGAGTCCTACCTGGATACCCACGGGATCCCGGATCCGGATCTGATGATCCGCACAAGCGGCGAGCAGAGACTTTCCAACTATCTGCTCTGGCAGCTGGCATACTCGGAGTTCTATTTCACAGATGTGCCATGGCCGGATTTTACAAAGGAAGAACTGGTAAAAGCAGTGGAGGAATATAACCACAGGCACAGACGTTTCGGCGGAGTGGAGGAGGAATAGATCATGTTTAAAACACGGCTGTTAAGCGGAATATTACTGGTGATCATCGCGCTGATCACCCTGATCACAGGAGGAAATCTTCTTTTCCTCGTGCTGCTGGCCATCAGTCTGATCGGCCTGATGGAACTGTACAGAGTGTTTGCCATTGAGAAGAAAGCGCCGGGGATCGTGGGATATGTCTTTGCGGTGCTCTATTATGCGCTGCTCTATTTTAAACCGATCCTTCCGGGTGATACGCTGGACTGGTTCATGATGCTCTTCCTGGGACATCTGATCTGCCAGATGGCAGTGATCGTGTTTGCCTACCCCAAATATAATACACAGCAGATCATGGCGGCGTTTTTCGGGGTATTCTATGTGGCGGTGATGCTCTCTTACATCTATCAGACAAGGATCCTGCCGGGAGGTATATTCACAGTCTGGCTTGTCTTTGTCTGTGCATGGGGATGCGATACCTGCGCATACTGTGTGGGGATGCTTATCGGGAAACATAAGATGGCTCCCGTGTTAAGTCCGAAGAAATCCGTGGAAGGCGGAATCGGCGGGATCCTGGGAGCGGCTCTGATCGGAGTGCTTTACGCTCTGGCGATCAACTACTGGGGAAATGCCGGGGTGAACGTGCTGTCCTTTGCAGTCATCGGGGCAGTGGGAGGAGCGATCTCACAGGTGGGAGACCTGGCGGCTTCCGCGATCAAGAGATATCACAACATCAAAGACTATGGAAAACTGATCCCCGGACACGGCGGGATCCTGGACCGGTTTGACAGTGTGATCGTCACTGCGCCGATCATCTACTATCTTGCGATCCTGCTTTAAGTTCATGTCTGATCGCAATAAAGAGATTATTCGAGAGAAGAAGAGGTAAAAATATATGAAGAAAATCGCGATACTTGGTTCCACGGGATCCATCGGGACCCAGACTCTGGAGATTGTAAGGACGAACGGAGATCTGGAGGTAGTCGCTCTGGCAGCGGGGAACAATATCGATCTGCTGGAGAAGCAGATCCGGGAGTTCAGACCAAAGCTTGCCGCTGTTTGGAAAGAAGAGCGGGCGGCAGAGTTAAAAAGCCGCCTGGGCGACATGGATGTGCGCGTGGTATACGGTATGGACGGCCTTCTTGAGGTGGCGGCAGTGCCGGAGTCAGAGATCCTGGTGACGGCGATCGTCGGGATGATCGGTATCCGCCCCACGATCGAAGCCATACGGGCGGGAAAAGATATTGCCCTTGCGAACAAGGAGACCCTGGTCACAGCAGGACATATCATCATGCCTCTGGCAAAAGATTGCGGCGTGTCCATTCTTCCGGTGGACAGTGAGCACAGCGCCATCTTCCAGTCTCTCCAGGGAGGGCAGAGAAAGGCTCTGCACAAGATCCTCCTGACTGCCTCCGGCGGACCTTTCCGGGGAAAGAAAAGAAAAGAACTGGAGAATATCCAGGTGGAGGATGCGCTGAAACATCCGAACTGGGAGATGGGGAGGAAGATCACCATCGATTCCTCCACCATGGTGAATAAAGGTCTTGAAGTGATCGAGGCAAAATGGCTTTTTGGGGTCACGGTGGATCAGATCCAGGTCGTCGTGCAGCCCCAGAGTATCATTCATTCCATGGTGGAATACGAAGACGGGGCAGTCATCGCACAGCTTGGAACGCCGGATATGAAACTGCCGATCCAGTATGCCCTGTACTATCCGGAGCGCAGATACCTGCCCGGAGACAGGCTGGATTTCGGGACACTGTCACAGATCACGTTTGAAAAACCGGATATGGAAACCTTTTACGGGCTGAAGCTTGCCTTTGAGGCAGGGCGCCGGGGAGGATCACTTCCGACGGTCCTCAATGCGGCAAACGAGCGGGCGGTCGCCATGTTCCTGGACAGAAAGATCAGGTATCTTCAGATCCCGGAGATCATACAGGCGTGTATGGAAGAACATAAAAATATTCCGGATCCGACAGTGGAAGAGATACTAAAGACCGAACAGGAAACATATGAATTTATTAAAAACAGGTGGTAATCAATGGGGATTATTATAGCGATCATACTATTCAGCTTTATCATCATTTTTCATGAGCTGGGGCATTTCCTTCTGGCAAAGGCAAACGGAATACGGGTGGATGAATTTTCCCTGGGTCTTGGTCCCACTCTGATCGGAAAAGAGATCGGCGGGACAAAGTTCTGCATCAAACTCCTCCCTTTCGGCGGCGCCTGCATGATGGGCGAAGATGACGCGGATGATATGTCCGAGGGAAGCTTTAACAGCAAATCCGTCTGGGCCAGGATCTCCGTCATAGCCGCGGGACCGGTGTTCAATCTGATCCTGGCGTGGATCATGAGCGTCATCATCATCCTGTTTGTTGGATACCAGCCCACCACGATCAGCGGGGTGAGCGATGGATATTCCGCGCAGGAGCAGGGAATGCAGGCAGGAGATGAGATCCGGGAGATCAACGGAAGGCGGGTCTATATCTGGAATGATATCAGTCTCTATACACTGACCCATCCCGGCGAGACAACACTGGAAGTGGTATATGAGCGGGATGGTGAAGAGTACACAGCAGTGCTGGAAGCACGTCAGCTGGATGGGGATACGTCCCCGAAGCTGGGCGTCATCAGCAGCGGTTCCGTGAAGCCGGGGATCCTGGGGACTCTGGAATACGGAGTCTACACTGTCAGATACTGGGTCACCTATGCGATTGACAGCCTGAGAATGCTGGTGACCGGCCAGGTCGGAGTCAGGGATATGTCCGGGCCCGTAGGAATCGTCAGCGCAGTGGACGGGATTTACCAGGCGGCTGCCCCTCAGGGCATGCTGATGGTTGCCCTGAATCTGATGAACTTCGGGGTTCTCATTTCCGCCAATCTGGGCGTTATGAACCTGCTTCCGATTCCGGCTCTGGACGGAGGACGTCTCGTCTTTCTCATTGTGGAGGCGATACGCCGCAAGCGTATCCCGCCGGAGAAGGAAGGAATGGTACATTTTGCGGGATTTGCTCTTCTGATGGTCCTGATGGTGGTCGTCATGTACAACGATATCCTGCGATTATTCTGATCTTATAGTTGTTCTAAACAGCTGCCTCTGCATATATATTAAAGAAATGATCATATGCAGAGGCATTTAATTATGAGTGAAATAAGAGCAATGCAGGATGAGGCTTCCGAAAAAGGAAAACTTCAGATCAATATCGTATCCTCCGTGACCTCTTATCCGGTCACAAACGCGGTGATCTCCATTTCCTACACCGGAGTTCCGGAGAGCACTCTGGAGAGGCTGACCACAGATTCATCCGGCCAGACAGAGACCATTGAACTGAATGCTCCGCCGGAGGAGTGGAGTCTGGACCGTAACAATGAGAGACAGCCCTACTCGGAATATACGCTGGATATCAGCGCGCCAGGTTTTGAGCCGGTCAGTATCGCAGGAACGGAGATCCTGGCAAACACAAAGGCGATCCAGAATGTCAGGATGCGTCCGAGTGATAACGGACAGGAGGAAGAAGAGGTCTTTGTCATCCCCGCACATACCCTGTACGGGGATTATCCGCCCAAGATCGCGGAGGAGGAGATCAAGCCGGTCAATGAGAGCGGGGAGATCGTCCTGAGCCGTGTGGTAATCCCGGAATATATCGTGGTCCATGACGGATCCCCGCGGGACAGTACGGCGACCAACTACTATGTAAAGTACAAAGACTATATCAAGAATGTGGCGTCCAGCGAGATTTACGCAACCTGGCCGGCAAACACGATCCGCGCCAATGTGCTGGCGATCATGTCGTTTACTTTGAACAGGGTTTACACCGAGTGGTACAGAAATAAAGGTTACGATTTTACGATCACATCCTCCACCGCCTTTGACCATAAGTGGATCCCGGAGCGGAATATCTACGAGTCTATCTCGGTCATTGTAGATGAACTTTTTTCAAATTATCTCTCCAGGCCGAATGTGCGTCAGCCTATCCTGACCCAGTACTGCGACGGAAGAAGGGTGACCTGTCCAAACTGGATGACCCAGTGGGGATCCAAGGAGCTTGGAGACCAGGGATTCAGTCCGATTGAGATCCTTCGCTACTATTACGGGGATGACATGTATATCAATATGGCTCAGGAGATCTCCGGCATCCCGGCGTCCTGGCCGGGGAGCAATCTGGAACAGGGATCGAGAGGAGAAAAGGTCAGGCAGATGCAGGAGGAGATCAATGTGATCGCGGGGGCGTATCCAGCCATACCCAAGATCGATCCCGACGGGATATACGGGCCTGCAACTGCTGCCGCGGTAGAGAAGATCCAGTCTGTCTTCGGGCTCCCGGTAACAGGTGTTGTGGATTACCGGACCTGGTATAAGATCTCAGAGATCTACGTGGGAGTCTCCAGGATCGCGGAACTGAATTAGAAAAAGGAAGACACACAGGTGATACAGGAACTTACAGTTTGGACACAGAGAGGAGAATCATGGCTAGAAGAAGGAGAAAACGGAAAAAGAGGATATTTCCGAAAATTGCGGGGATAGTCCTTCTGCTGGCGGTGGCGGGAGGAGCTGCCGTATCTGCACAGTATATCTGGCCCCGATTCCTGCAGACGGCGGAAGAGACGGTGGGAAAAGTTGCGGAACAGGCTTCGGAACAGGGAACCGGATTTCCGGAGCTGACTGTCACAGAGGAAGAGGTGGCGGATGATTTTTACTGTCAGCAGCTTACAGAGAGGGAGCGGATGATCTACCGGGAGATCCTTCAGGGAGTGAACGGTATGGAGGAGATGGTAAAGATCCACGCCACTGCAGAGGATGACGTGGGCAAGATCTATGAGTACCTGCTCTATGACCATCCGGAGCTTTTCTGGTGTGCGGGAAACACAAGCCTGACCATTTACGATGAATATACGGAACTGACCCCCGGATATACCTGTTCTTCTCAGGAGAAGGAGGAAAGGCAGAGCCGGATCGACGCAGCGGCACAGGAATGTCTTTCCGGGATCGACAGCGGAGCTTCGGATTATGAAAAGATCAAATATGTCTTTGAGTATATTGTGAATACAGTAGATTATGATGAGAATGCTCCGGATAACCAGAATATCTACAGCTCCATGGTGGGAAAAAGCTCGGTCTGCGCCGGTTATTCCAGGATGGCCCAGTATCTTCTCACTCAGATGGGAATCCCGTGTATCTATGTGATCGGCGAGATAGAAGGGCAGGGATCCCATGCGTGGAATATCGTAAACTGTGACGGGGCATATTATCAGATGGATACTACTTTCGGAGATCCGGTATTCCTCCAGGCGGAGGGCGGGGAGAACCTCCCCTCAGGAAGCATCAATTATGATTATCTGTGCTGCACTGATGGGGAGATCATGGTGGATCATGTACAGTGGGATGAGGTGGATTACCCGCAATGTACTTCAGATAATCTGAATTATTACCGGATGAACGGGATGTATTATGACAGTTTTGATTCCGACGTGCTCCTGCAGAAGATGAACGACAGCATTTACGCAGGAGAGGAGAGCTTTGTATGCAAATTTTCCAGCTCTTCCGTCTACGGGGATGCCAGAGATACAGTGATCGATGAGCTCCTCCCCAAGGCGGCTCAGAACCTCGCTTCCTTCTATGGCCTGGACACCGTAAGTTACACTTACGCAGAGGACGGAGAGCATAATAAGATCACAGTGTTCTGGAGTTATGAATGATATTGATGAATAATTATAAGATTTTATGAATAATTATAAGAAAAGTTTCTGTTGAAATATGCGGCTGATTGTAGTATAATCTTTACAATTTGAGAAAGTGGGCGCTCTGGGTGAAAAGACTCCAAGAGTGCCTTTGCTATGTAACGGAATGACCGGGACAGAGCGGTTTTCAGATTGGATGCTATCTATTTGTACGAAGGGAAAGGGTGAACAGATGAAGGC
>DWVT01000110.1 GCA_019120075.1 Candidatus Mediterraneibacter excrementigallinarum | reverse complement strand
TTCAGCTCCTCCGGAGTCTTCCTGCTGATCAGACCGATACATGAAAAACAGTGGTTGCACTCCTTTGCCATGTCAAACATGCAGCAGCCCGCCCGCATCTGCTTAAGCAGATCGTCCTCCTGTAACATGAGAAGATCATCCTGAAACCGTTCAAGGTCCCGTTCCGTATCCATATAATAGATGTGAGGGAAAACACGCAGAATATAACTGTTGTTCTTTCCATGGCCGTCGCTGTAACGGATCCTTCCTTCCCGGTTGACAGAATATTCAAAGGTAAGCTCCCCGTTCTGAAAAGACGGAAGCTTTTTGCAGAAATCCCTGTACCAGGCTTCATATCTCCGGTAGGAGCTGACTACCCCGTATTTGTGAAACCGCTGCAGATCCGCCTCTGTGATCTGCAGCGTGACCATGATCTCTATGTTGGGAAAATTCTCCTGAAAGTCCTCCTCCCGGACTTCATAGTCGCCTCCCACCGCGCGGATGGCGTCCAGCACCGCGGTCTTTCCGGTATCGTTCTTTCCAACAAGGATCAGCGCATTTTCAATCCCGCTGATATGTATTTCTTTGATCGACTTAAAATTTCGGATCCATAAATCCGTGATCTGCATATCCCTTAAAACCCGTACCTTTCTTTCAGTTCTTCCACCCGCTCTTCTCTCAGTTTCTCTATCCTCTGTTCCGCCGCCCGGTCCGCGAAATGCATCGGAACACTCATCACCGCCATGATGAGCCCCCCTCCGATGGCCATGAAGATCAGCCAGCGTATCCCATTCCTGATCGTCGGTTTTTCCATCTGGGAACCGAGCTCATTGATATTGAGGACCTGTGCGTACCGCTTCCTGCCGCAGCATGGGCAGAAAAATTTTTTCGCGTAGTATGAATAAGTCCTGCGGTTTACAAACGCGGCTCCGCTGACCTGAGTCCTGGTCATGCTTTTTGACTTTACCATATGGCTTTTAGTAAACTCCTCGGCGCTGACGTCATACTCTGTGCCGCATTTCTCACATTTCACATGGACTGCCAGACCGGATTTTACAGTCATCTCCGCAGCGCTTTGAAAGAACCTGACAGCGCAGAAAATGACCCATGCCATCAGCAGCACTCCCATGATCAGTGTGATGATAAACCTTGCATCCATTTCTCTCACCTGTCTTTCCCAAGTTTTTCTTTGAAATCTTTTATCGATGTCGCGGCAAACAAAAACGAGATTACCAGGATAGAGAGATCACTTGCGGACACACTGTCCATGAAATGATCTGTCACTGCCATGGCCACTGCCGAAAACAGCGTATCCATTATCACATACAGAGCCACTGCCTGCCGCTGTGTGCACCGTCCCAGATCCGCAAAAACCGCCGGCAGCGCTGAAGACAGGACCTCCAGCGGGAATCCCACGATCATGACGATGATAAAGAACAGGATGATACTCCAGACCGACCTGTATTCAAAACCGAATAATCTCATGATCGAGCCGCTCACGACAGCGATCGCGGCGATCACAGCCAGGATCACCACTGCAACGACCGAATAGCCCAGCAATGCCCCTGCCAGTTCCTTCAGCTTTTCCTTCATTTATCCGAATACCTTTCGCAGATTTTTTTCTCCATCACGAAATTTGCGAGCAGGACCCCTCTCCGCTCAACCTGCTGTTCTTTTACGACTCTGTATCCTCTTTTCAGGAAGAACGGCTTTGCGGTGATCGAAGCATGGGTGACATATGTTTCCGCCTTCACAGTTCGTTCCAGTTCATCGCAGATCGCAGAAGCGATGCCCTGTCTCTGATGATCCTTATGCACATACAACCTGTCCAGATACCCGGCGCTGTCCATATCACCGAATCCGATGATCTGTTCCGCATCTCCCCTGTCTTCCACTGCCATGACTGTGACATGTTCCCGGAAAGATCTGTCCCATGCTTCCAGGTCCACTTTTCCATTTGCCCAGGCATCAAGCTGTTCTTCCGTATAGTCTGCCGCATTGACGGAGTGGACGGTATCGTAGAAAAGTTTCGCTATCTCCCCGCAGTCCGAAGTCCTGTATCTTCTGAGTATCATAAAGTTCTCCTCCGGGATTACATGATGTACTGTAAGAGCGGTTCCAGATACTTCTTGTCTGTCCAGTCACACTTCTGTCCCACTGCACACATCAGAGCGGTCATCCATGGCTCATAGGTCGATGGATCCTTTTTGGCAACCGCTTTCTGAAGGATTTTGCACATTGTCCTGTCCGTAAAAGACATGGCAGACTCATCCCACATTCCTCTTCCATAAAACAGCGGGATTTCTTTCAGATCGTCTTTCAGATTATGCTCTTTTACTTCTTTCAGTGCCTTTTCATCATACGGAGAAGCCCCCACACAGAAGACCGCTGTCTTTTTCCCTTCCAGTGCCTGCCTGTTTTTCCTCAGGAACGCGAGTCCGGCTATCCCCGATGCATAGATTCCTCCGCATAGTACGATCCTCTCATAGTCCCCGAGTATCCGGCTTTCCGCCTTTGGCGTCTCGACGATATCAAATCCCGCAGCATCTGCCAGCCACTGAGCATATTTCTTTGTTGCCCCGTATTTGGACTGGTAGATGATCAAACCTTTCCCCATAGCGTTCTCCTCCTCTCAAATCTTTTCCGTCTTAGCCCGGCGTATGTACGTCGCCCTTGTCCGCGGTAAATTCAAACTCCAGGGCTGTTTCCTCTGCCCCGACCAGTTTAACCCGGTTTTCTCCCTGTTTTATCTCAAAAGTTCCTGAACCTTCCTGTTCTCCGTCAGATGACGCTTCACATTCCACAAGCGTGGACAGATTTCCATCCGGATCGATCAGGACAAGCTTAGCTTTACCGGATGAGACACTCAGTTTCCAGGAAAGGATGACTTCCGTATCGTCGGAAGCTGTATAGTTCCATATGGTATCCATCCCTTCCATCTTTTCCGCTGAACCGGATACTGTATTATCATCCTGGCTTCCCGAATAATTTGTCAGATTATAGCTGTTGGTTTCCCCCGCAATTCCCTTCTCATTGTCATAAAATCTTTCCCCGGGATTCATTGCGAAAGTACATCCTGTGATCAGCGTGCCAGCTATAAGTGCTACCAGGCAGGATCTCATTCTGTTTTTCATACGACTCTCCTTTGTCTTTGATGTATTTTTCTTACCGGCTTTTCCGGATAGAGGCATTCTTATTTTTCATCACCTATGATACCTCAATCTCTTCCATCCCTCAACAGCTTTTCAGTTTCTTAACATTCTTTAAGACGCCTTCCCCTGTATTCCAGTCCTCCTCTGACACTTCTGCCGTAAATCCACCGCCATTTTTCACCTGCCAGTGATAAAAATCATAGGGTTCCTCCGCCAGCTTTGACAGTGCCGCCATGATCGTCCCTCCGTGTACTACAAACGCCGCACTCGCCGCTCTTTCTTCTGTCAGAAGGCTGATCCATTTTCGTACTCCCTCTGCGCATCTCTCCCGGAAGACCTCCTGCGCTTCTCCATCCGGAAATGCCGTCGTTCCCCCTGATTCCAGCCATTCAATATAAGCCGGATGCTCTTTCAGTTCCTCGTAAGTCTTTCCCTCAA